>CADBPS010000001.1 GCA_902796575.1 uncultured Methanobrevibacter sp.
ATTATATCCCCAGTAAACGTCATCTGGTTTATCAGGTGTGACTATTACTTCTTTCTTAGCTATTTTAACAATCCTAAAGTCAAAAATCTTTTTGACAGAAAGTTGTTCTTTGCAGAATGCAAGTTTATCCATACCAATATCAACAAAAGTTCCTTTATTATTTCTTTTGACCGTAAAGCCCTGCCTATAATCACCAACATCAGGTTGGCTGTTTAACGGGTGGTGTGGAGTCCTAAGTGGAGGCAATATCCCTACATGTTTAAGTTCTTTTTTTATCGGAAAAGCCTGTTTCCTCAAATACTGTGGAGTATCCATAAAACTTAACACTTCAGCAATAAAATTCCCATCACTTTCTCCATCTTCATTTTTAATATGGTCATCATTATAAATAACCACATTATCCGCCTGAAATACAGCTAAAGCTCTACCTAAAATACCTACTTTGTATGTACGAATTTTAAGATCTTTAGATTCAGAAAGAAACGAATTTGGAATAAATATAGATAGCTCATCTTTATACATTAACATAATATAAGTTATGTAAAGTATATAAAGATTACTCACAATTTATAGCTTCACTAAAATAGATTTACACATTTTTAAGTATTATATCAATTATAATACCCGTAGCTCTTTACATGCTACCAACTTTTATACTCAAAGAATATATTAATCTTATATATTAACAAACTAGTATATAAATATATTGATTTAAAAGCAAAAAATTGGAAAAATAATAGAAACAAAAAAATATTCAAATGCTTGCACGAATAACAATTACACTAACATCCCTAAATTCATTTTTATGAAAATCATAAATCTTGGGTATTGAAAAATCATATCTGAATAGATGAGTTACATTAAAACCTATTTTATCATAAAAGTCAAGTAAAAAATCTTTAGTAGAAGCCATATGAAAAGAATACAAAACATCAGGAGATAATTCATATGACTTTAAAACAAAATCCAAATCAGCACCATTATCAGACATTTTTTGAGATCCGAAAGGAGGATTTTGAAAAATAGTATCCGGTTTATAATCACAATTAAATTTATTAACATCACAAATTTCAAAATCTATGTTGGAAATATCATAATCGGAAGAAATTTTTTCAGCTAATTTAATTGAATCCCTATCAATATCAACACCCTTTGCAAAATCAGCACCCAGTAAACATGACCCGATTGCAAATATTCCGCACCCGCAGCCTAAATCCAAGATAGTTTTGCCGGAAATATCTTCTAAAGATAAAGCATTCCACAATAAATCTGCAGCAATAATAGCTGGTGTAGAGTACTGTTCAAGTTCAACCTTTGGATTAGGATGTGGCGGAACTTTTTGAAGTTCGATTTCCAAATGTTTTTTTCTTGTAATTTTTCTCATCAATCAACATATTTATTATTCATATTACATATAATTAATATCATTATAATCAACAAATTACTTTGAGGTTTTGTATGTTTGAAAAAGTATTAATTGCAAATAGAGGAGAAATTGCAATCAGAGTAATGCGTGCTTGTCGTGAACTGGATATAAAAAGTATAGCCGTTTATTCTGATGCAGATACCACATCGCTTTACACAAATTATGCAGATGAAAGTTATCCTTTAGGTAATCCTTCACCAGCAAAATCCTATTTAAATATTGAAAAAATAATCAATATAGCACTTGAATCAGGTGCTGACGCTATTCACCCAGGATACGGTTTTTTAGCAGAAAATCCTAAATTTGGTGAAGAATGTGAAAAAAATGGAATTAAGCTTATAGGACCTAGTGGAAAAGTAATCCATGAAATGGGAGATAAAATAACATCAAAAGCTTTAATGAAAAAAGCAGGAGTTCCTGTTATTGAAGGAACCCCAGAAGGTGTAAGTGATATTGAGGAAGCAAAAGAAATAGCTAGACAAATTGGATATCCGGTTATAGTAAAAGCATCAGCAGGAGGTGGGGGAATTGGAATGCGTGCAGTATATGAGGAAGATGAACTTGTACGTGCTATTGAATCCACACAATCTGTTGCATCAACTAATTTTGGAGATTCAACTGTATTTATAGAAAAGTATCTTGAAAAGCCAAGACATATCGAATTTCAGCTTCTGGCAGACGAGCATGGAAATGTTATTCATGTAGCAGATAGGGAATGTTCAATACAAAGAAGACATCAAAAACTTCTTGAAGAAGCCCCATCCCCTATAATGACCGATGAATTACGTGAAACAATGGGTGAAAGTGCAGTAAAGGCAGCTGAATATATTGGTTATACAAGTGCTGGTACTGTTGAGTTCCTATACGATAACGGAGAATACTATTTCCTGGAAATGAACACCCGTATACAGGTGGAACATCCAATAACAGAGTTGGTAACCAACACTGATTTGATAAAAGAACAGATAAAGATTGCAGCAGGCGAAGAATTAACCTATCAGCAAAAGGATATTCAGGTTAATGGACATGCAATAGAATGCCGTATTAATGCTGAAGATCCGCTGAATGATTTTTCACCAAATCCGGGTAAAATAACAGGATACAGATCCCCTGGTGGACCTGGAGTACGTCTGGACAGTGGAGTTTATATGAATTATACAATTCCAACATTTTACGATTCAATGATTTCAAAATTGATTACATATGGCAGAGACAGAAATGATGCTATCAATAGAATGCGTCGTGCATTAAGTGAATACATTATTTTAGGTGTAAGGACAACAATACCATTCCATAAAGCTGTGCTAAGAAATCCTAATTTTGTTAATGGAGATTTAAACACACACTTTATTGATCAGTACAAAAAAGGTATTGAAAGCGAAATGATGCATGTTATTGAAGAGGAATTAGAACAGGTGAACAAACTTAAATCTACATTTATGCCTGGTAAAAAGATAGCTGCCATATCTGCTGCTGTCGGATCATATCTAAATACAAGTATGGCTAAACAAATGGAGAAAAAATAAACAAAAGGAGAATTATAATGGAAGAAGAAATAATTAACTTGTTGAAAAGGGAAGAAAAGCTGTCTGATGAAGCCCTTGATGAAATCAAAAATATTGAAATTAACGATTTCGCGGACACAATCAAGGATGTTGGAAGTGAACCTACCGAATACATCAAGAAGGATGAAATAGTCAATGGTTTAAACACAAAAGTTGTTGGAAAGAACATATACATTTTCAAGGAAGTAATGTCAACAAATACAATTGCTAAATTCCTCTCTGAAAATGGCGCTGAAAATGGAACTGTGATTATTTCTGAAAAACAGAGCAATGCAAAAGGAAGAATGGGAAAAGCATGGGAATCACCTCTCGGAGGTATTTGGCTATCTATAATATTAAATCCCCAGGTTGACCATTCGAAAATTCCAATGATAACTCTTACAACAGGTGTTGCCGTTGCAAAAACTCTTGAAAGAATCGGTATAAAGAATGCTGAAATTAAATGGCCAAACGACTTGATGATTAATGATAAAAAAGTTTGTGGAATATTAACTGAAGCTATTGCAAAATTCAACACAATAGAAAAGGTCATTATTGGAGTTGGAATTGATGCCAATCTGGATGTTACATCATTACCTGAAGAATTACAGTCAGGAACCACGACTCTTGATGTTGAACTTGGAGAAAAAGTCGATGAAAACGAAGTTATAAGAATATTCCTTGAGGAATTCGAGAAAATTGGAATTAAATTCAACAATGAAGAATACGAAAATATTCTCAAGGAATGGAGAAAACGGTCTTATTCAATAGGAAAAATCGTGGAAGTAAGAAAACCATTCAATGAATATTATGATGGATATGTTCTTGGAATAAGTCGTGAAGGCGCATTAGTTGTTGAAAAAATAGACGGAACTTTAGAAAAAGTAATATCTGGAGAATGTATAATTAAAAATTAAATATAATCTCCCTGCATTTATCTTCATCATTAACTAATTCTTTCAAGTTATTGAATGAAGATATAATTTTTTTATTTAAAACACCCAAATCCAAACCAAATGCATCATTAGTAGATAAATCAAACCTTATCGTTGCAGAAGCACCAGGCATTGAAACCGGAGGAATCGTGATAATTCCGTGCTCCTTCAATAATAGAAATGAAAAAACAAATGCAACATCATCATCAGATAGGTTATGAGTTAAATCAAGCTCATCATTCAATCCTTCTGGTGTAATCATCACTCCAGTTGGAGTTAATTTAAAATTCCTGAAGTTAACGGATAATAAATCAAATAGTTCATTTCTGCGGGAAAAGCTCTCAACAAGATTACTTTTATCAAAATTTTTAATACCATTCATCATTGCAAGGACAAGTGGAGGCTGCGCTTCAAGACCAAACTGATTAACTTTAACTTTAATAGTATCAATTAAATCTTTTTTACCTGCCATAAGTCCACCCCTCGGACCAGGCATTAATTTATCAGTACTTGTAATCGCAATATCCGCACCCAAATCACAGGCTTTAGGCTGATTGAAGACAACTGTTCTAAGTCTGGCACCGGATGCGTCATCCACCATCACAGGAATGCTTTTTTCATGAGCCATGCTTATGACTTTTTTAAAAATATCCAAATCAATAACATCATGATCCATTGTTGAACCGGTAACGACAACTAATGAAGTGTTTTCTGGTATTTCAAATTTTTCAAAGTCATCAGTTTCACTGTAGTTTGCTTTTACCAATTCACAACTTCTTGGAATTGAAGGATGTGCAGGTAACTTAGCCAAGTAATGAACAACATTAGTGTTTTCGCCAACTAAAGCAAGTATTGTTGCTAATATTCCTGATGAAGTTCTGTTTACCGGGAGAACCTTTTGTCCACCCATGTGCTCAATACCAACTTTCTGAAGCTCATCTTCAAAAATAGCAGGCCCAACATAAGTTTCCAGTAAATCAATTTCTGAAGAATCTGCAATAAACCCCCCAGACAATCCGGTTAAATCATATAATGAGTCTCGGGATTTGTTTAAAATCCAATCCTTAATAATCAATAGGGCGTTTTCTCTTTTTTTGATTTCATCTATGGAATTATTTACTATCATTAAGAGTCATCCAATTCTAATTTAAAATCTGAAAATGCTTCTATGAAAGGTTTAATCTGTTTTTCTGTTAATGGTATTGAAGTGAACTCATTTTCTTCAGGTTTTTCGTAGGAATATTCTGCATGAGTAACTCTTCCTTCAGGATTGGTCCATATCAACAAGCTGTCACTTAATTCATCAGGTTTTCTGTTTGGGAAAAATATTTCAAATGAAGCACCTAATTGATTAAAGAATTTTTCTTTTTCACTTTCATCCCTATTACATTTTCTAATTCTCGTGAGTCTTGTTTTCAACTTTTTTTCTGCTAATTCATTTATATCTGACATTGTTATAACATCCTAAAATAGTATTATTTTTTTAAATTTTTAACTATACCATATCTTAAACCACTTTATATGAACCATCCCAACTCATAGAAGTCAAGGATTATTACTTCACAGACTGTATGCTTCACCAGAAATGAAATCAGCCTGTTACCGTCTTATCCAGAGGTTCCAACAATAACGATATTTGTTATCTCCTTCAAATTGGTTATCACCAAAAGAAGATTAATTATATTTTGTCATTGCCGTTTATTAATTTATGCAGTATTACTATTTAAAGTTCACCGGAATGCATTTGAAAAATATTTCAAATTTTTGATAATCATAATCGAATTCTAGAATTTCATATATTAATGACTTCATAAGCAGGGAGTAATTCTTAATCATACAAACTATTGCCTTTACTGTCCATTGCAACAATGAGGGGTCCGAAATTTTTCACTTTCAAATTCCATATTGCTTCAGGCATTCCCAAATCCAACCAATTAACGCTCTCAATTTCCTCAACAGCATCAACATACAGTGCTGCACATCCTCCCACTGCAACAGCATAAATAGCATTATTTTTAACCAATGCTTGACGAACGCTGTCATCCATTCCTCCTTTTCCAATGACAATCTTAGGTCCCATTTCAATTACATCACTTTGATACGGGTTCATTCTCATGGAAGTTGTAGGACCAACGGCAACCATTTTATAATTATCATCCTCTTTTGTTATTATTGGACCTGCATGAAAAATAGCTGCCCCTTCAATATCTACAGGGGAACCTTCTTCCAATATTCTTTTATGTGCCTGGTCTCTTGCAGTTAAAATATTACCTGTTAAACTAATAACATCACCAATTTTTAAATCATCTAGACTATCCTCTGTTATTGGAACATTAATTTTTTTCTCCATTTGGACACCTTACAATAAAATATATTATACAAAAAAAATCAATATAAATATATATAATGTAATTTTGATTAAATAAATTTAATGGAAATGTTGTGAAAGAATGTCATCGATGAGTAGCGTTGCAGGGTTATCCAAGTATATAAAGACTCTTCCATCAACTAAAAGGTCAATTGTCGGTATTTGCATTGTAAGTTTCTTAACTGGAATTATTTATGCCACGTTTGTTTCCAGTGACCTATTTTCCGGCAATATATTACTGGCCGGATTTTCAAGTTTTTTAATATTGGGAGTAGGTTCTTTTTTAGGTGGCTGTCTTAATCAGCAGGGTGTTAAGGTATTGCATGGAATCAATTTGAAAATCAAACATTCAATGTTTTTATCATTACTTTCTCTTGTTATAATCTCGTTAATCCTGATAATCGGCGGACTGATATTTAATTTATTGAATAGTAGTGCATCATCTGATTTATTATTATTTGCTTGTGTATTCATTTATGGAATTAACACATTAGTATTATGGAGTACCACCAAAATCGGATTTATTAAATCAGCAATAATTGGTATTTTTCAGCCTTTACTAATATTGGCTATTTTGGTTTTAACACTGTTTTTAGGCAGTGATACAAGTCTTTTTTCAACGCCACTATTCATTAATACCACTATTAAAGCGGTAATTGCATGCGTCATATTCATTCTGGCAATCTACTCATTCATAAAAATCGTTGCATCACCTTTAGAGAAGAATCTGAATATCGGAATGCTGGATTTAATAAGTTTATTCATTGCACATATGAATGAAGGGTCAACACTGCTGGAATCCACATTTTCACAAATGGGAGAGTCAATTGATACAATAGTAACCTTCATAAGTTTCAGAACCAAGGATGGTATAAAATCACTCTTTATATCTCCTTCAGTACATCCCGGCCCGCTTGGAAATATTGGGGGATCAAATATGCCAACCATTCTTTCAGATAGGTTTGATAACTTTACAATGGTTGCACATGGTCCATCTACCCATGATTTTAATCCTATTTCAGTTTCAGAAATTGACAAAATTGAGGAATGTATAAAAGAAGGATTGAAAGATGTTGAATACACAAAAAATGCAAGTGTTTTCAGAAGATATTCCGTAAATTCGGCAAATATTGGAGTGCAGTTTTTCGGTGAAGGAATGGTAATCCTTTCAACATTTGCACCAAACGGCAGTGACGACATTGAATTCGGTATAGGCCTTACAATGATGACCCAAAGTATCAGCAAATGTGATGTGAAGGACTCCGTTATCGTTGACTGTCATAATTCATTTACTCCTGAAAGTGGAGAAGTTTTACCGGGAAATCCTGAAGTTTTTGACTTAATTGATGTTATAGATAAAATAGAATTAATCGATAAAAACGAAAGTATCAAAATAGGATGTTACTCGGATAAAATGGACACTTTAGGTAAAAGCGAAGGTATCGGGGAGAGCGGTTTAAAGACTATGATAATTGAAGTTGCAAATCAGAGAACAGCATATGTTTTATTTGACTCCAATAATATGGAAATAGGTTTCAGGCAGCAGATTATCGATGCTACAAAAGAATTAGATATTGATGAAATTGAAGTGATGACAACTGACACCCATACCGTTAATACATTATCAAGAGGATATAATCCTGTAGGAATCGAAAAAAGACCAGAAATCATTGAATATGTTAAAAAAAGTATTAATAAAGCTATTGATGATTTAGAAGAAGTTGAAGTTGGAACTGGAACGAAAAAAATAAAGAACCTCAACACATTCGGTCCAAAAAATTCAACCGAACTCATATCCACCATAAGCTCAGTTGTTGCTGTAGGTAAAATAATAGCTCCAGTTTTACTGATAAGTGCACTATTAATAGTGTTTATATGGATATTTTATGGAAATTTATAAATAATTGTTGATTAAAATCCATACAATAACCCATGTGAAGAAAAACGGCAGTATACAATCCCAGATTTTTTGAGAAGTACCTAATTCTTCAACAGCAACTTTATCAGCGGATTTAAAAAGGACATAAATGATAATAATACCAACCAATAATCCTACAAAATCATTGGTAAGACCTAACAATCCAACGCTAAAAATCCCTGAGATAACCCCTGCGATTAAACCACAAACAACACTGATAGATGTAAGTTTAATTGTATCGTCCAAAATATTTCCTCCAAAAAATAAATTAAATATAACAAATATAATTTATTAATTAATAGTATATTAAAGTATTGATATTAAAGGTGCATAAAATGAAAGCAATGTCAAATGTAGATATATTTACAATAAGTGATGAACTTAATAATTTATTAACTGGTGCAAGGGTAGATAAATCATTCCAGCCAGCAAAAGATATTGTTGTAATGAGATTTCATGTAGCTGGAACCGGAAGAGTAGATTTAGTAATGCAATGCGGCACTAGAATACACACAAGTAAATATCCTCTTGAAAATCCAACCAATCCACCAACATTCCCAATGCTTTTAAGAAAAAGGGTGAAAGGGGCTCATGTAGTGAGCGTGACACAACATAATTTTGATAGAGTAGTGGAAATCAAGGTTAAAAAAGATAAATACTACACAATAATTGTTGAATTATTTGATAAAGGAAATATAATCCTGTTAGATGAAAACAATAATATCATATTGCCGCTCAAAAGAAAGCATTGGTCACAAAGAGACATAAGTTCCAAAAAGGAATATATTTTCCCGGAAGACAGAGGAATCAATCCTATAAAGATAAACGAAGAAGAGTTTAAAAAAGTAATAAGTGAAACAGACAGCGATATTGTAAGAACCCTTGCTAAAAATGGATTTGGAAGCTTATATGCAGAAGAGATTATTCAAAGAGCAAATCAATACTGTGAAATCAAGAAAAACACGAAAAATGAAGAATTAAGCGATGAACAAATCTCAAGCCTGTATCGTGGATTAAACGACTTATTTACAATACTGGAAAATGAAGAATACAAACCTCAAATCGTAAAAGACGGTAAAAAAGAAGATGTTGTTGCTTTAGATTTAGTTAAGTATGATGGCTTTGAAAAAAAATACTATGATAACTTTAATGAAGCATGTGATGAATTTTATTCCAAAAAAGTAAACACTGACATAAAGGGTATAAAAGAAAGAGCATGGAACAAAAAAGTAAACAAATTTGAAAAACGATTGCAGTTGCAACAAGAAACCCTTGATAATTTTAATACTATTATTGAAACTAGTCAACATAAAGGAGAGATTATTTATTCTAATTATACCACCATTGAAAATTTAGTAAATGTTGTTAATACAGCTATAGGCAATAACTATTCTTATAAAGAAATTAGCAAAATTCTTAAAAAAGCAAAAAAAGAAGGAATGGAAGGGGCGGAAATATTCGAATCAATGGATAAATTAGGGGTTTTAACATTAAAAATTGATGACACATCCATCAACATAGATCCAAAGTTATCAATACCAGAAAATGCTGAAAAATATTATGAAAAAGCCAAAAAATCCAAAAAGAAAACAAAAGGTGCTCTAATAGCTATTGAAAATACGAAAAAACAATTGGAAGAAATAAAATCCAAAAAAGAACTGGCAATGGAAAATATTGCAATACCTAAAAAACGTGAAAAGAAGAATCTGAAATGGTATGAGAAGTTAAGGTGGTTCATAACCTCTGATAATACACTTGTTGTAGGCGGACGGGATGCAGGAACCAATGAAGCAATTGTGAAAAAATATTTGGATAATCATGATATTTATTTGCATGCAGACATACATGGTGCAACTTCAACGGCAATAAAATTGGAAGGAAAATCGTTAAATGATACAATACTAAAAGAATCTGGTGAATTTGCAGCATCATTCTCATCAGCATGGAGCAAAGGATTTACAACACAGGACGTGTTCTGGGTTTATCCAGATCAGGTATCAAAAACTCCAGAAGCGGGAGAATATCTGGCAAAAGGATCCTTTGTAATCAGAGGCAATCGTAACTTTATAAGAAGTGCAAGAGTAAAAATAGCTATTGGAATTGTTGATTACGAAGGTAAAAGAATAATGGCAGGACCTGTTGAATCTCTTGAAGCACACAGTAATAATTATGTTGTATTAAAACCAGGATACACAAAAAAAGAAGCAATAGCTAAAAAAATTCTTCATAAAATAAATGAAGATGAATTACTTAGTTTAGATGATATTATACGAGTATTACCATCTGGAAAATGCGACATTGACGAAGAATATCATCAAAGAAAAAAATATGAGAATAATTAATCCTGATAATCTTCAGGATTATATTCAAAAAATTCATTTGGATTTAAAATAACTGTATTGATATTCGGATTAAACTGCATTACAAAATTCGCAAAAACAGTTGGGTCCTGTTCAATAGGTGGAAATGTATTATAATGCATAGGTATTACAACCTTAGGATTCAGCCACATTGAAGCAAGAGCAGCTTCAAAAGGACCCATTGTAAACTTATCACCAATAGGAATCATTACAACATCCGGTTTGTATATATTACCTATAATATCTTTCATATCACCAAATAATCCAGTATCTCCTGCATGGAATATTGAAGTACCATCTTCAAAGGTAATTAAAAAACTGGCAGCAACACCACCAGGAACCATCTCTTCAACTGCATCGATGCCTGAAGAGTGTCTGGCATCTAGCATCGTGAACTTAATTCCTCTGAATATAAATGAACCACCTATATTCACACCAATTGATTCAATGCCCTGTTTGGATAAGAATAAAGATATTTCATGTATAGCTACAATAGGCGCACTGGTCGAATTAGATATATCCAATGCATCACCAATGTGATCAGAATGGCCATGAGTAACTAATATAATATCCGGTTTCAATTCCTCAACAGTAACAGGACAGGAAGGATTATTACTAATAAAAGGATCAATCAGAATGTTAACATTATCATCAGTTATGATTTCAAATGCAGAATGACCTAACCAGCGAATTTCCATTATGAAGCACCACTGGAAATACTATTAATAATTACATTCTCATCCAGATTGGAAGCAATATTCCATGTTCTTTCAAAATCAGATCTGATGTTTGAAATTGAAATCCTATCATCATAGATAGCACCATATTCTGAATTTTTATCATCATTAGATACAATCATAGCATAAGAATCATCAGTAATCAAATTAACCGCATGTACTTTTGGTATTGTTCTAATATGAACTCCCTGCTTCAAAAGAGAAGCAATCAATACTGTGTAAGAAATGTCTGATAAATCAAATTCATCAATTATAACTCTGGAGTATATTGTTGGAACATGAGATAAAAATCTATCTGATAATGAATTCAATGAAGGAATTTCCAACATTATTTCTTTGTTAACACCGACAGCTAATTTTTCAAAAGCATCAGCTGAGCTCACAATAGCATTATCTGATAAAATATTACCTTTAAGTGAATCTGGAACAGGTAACCTATCAGGATTATTAACATCAATTTCTATATCCCTAACATCAGGTTCTTGAACTTCCTCTACACTTAAAGCTTTTTTAATTTCTTCAGTTTTATCAACAACAGGTTCTCCATCATCATGAGAAATACTTGGATAAATACTATGATCTCCACGTTTTTTAGGTTTTCTTGTAATTTTAACAGGTTTATCATAATTTGGAGTAAACTCTAATTCTTTATCCAAATCAACTTCTTTTTCTTCTCTATTAACAACATGTAAAACTGCTTTTGACTCGTCTATTTCAGGAGAAGATAAGAACTGGCGTGCAGATATTCCATTGTTTTTCTCGGACTCATAGTATTCCCATAATCCACTGTCATCAATGTTTGCACCATAATCATATTCCTCTTCTGATTCGTCCCTCATTATTAAAGGACCATTATTATTAAAATCATTATTTGAACTGGACTGGTTATTCGATGCAGAATTTTTGTTATTATTTGAATCTAATAAATTTTTAATGATATTAGATGTTTTTTCAGCATTTGAATCAACGAAATAACTGATAATCAATATAAGACCAGCAATACACATCAAGAAACCGACGAACATCAATATACCTAACAAGTTATATATTGTTGATTCGTAAGAAACAAGAAATCCAATTACAAATAAAATAATTCCTGAAACTAATTTCAATAAATTCCCCATTTTCCGTTCACCACTTATTACTTAAATTTCACTCTACTAGTTACAATTATCTACAACAATATTAATAAATCTAATGGTAAAAATTGCTCTGAAAAATACAACATATATAAATTTAATACTTTTAATTAAATAAGTAATATTAATATTGGTGAAAATACTACATCAACATGGTGAAAAAAAATGAGAAAAACAAAAAAATTCTTCGGTGAAAATTCAGGACAAGGTGCAGCAGAATACATACTATTATTCGGAGGAGTAATTGTCATTGCACTTCTCGCTTTAACCATCTATAGATCGTATATGGATACTAGTGACAGAAGTTTAAAAGCAAAAGATGACATTATAGATGTTAGAAACACAATTTTGGATAATAGGACACATGTATAAAAAAATAGATAACAGCGGTCAAGGTAGTGCGGAACTCCTTTTAATAGTAGGCGGACTACTTGTAATAGTTCTGTGTGTTGGAAACTACATTTCTAACATATCGAGTACTGCACAAGAAAATTTTAAAGAACTTTTAAAACAAGAAAGAGATTTTTTAATAAATAAAATTTAAGGGGTTAACTCCCCTTATTCATTTAACAACTTATTTAAACATTCTTCCCAAGATTCAGAATTGATATTTGTTAGTTTCATGCTTGTTCTTGTCAATTCCCTAATATTTTGAGGACATGCGGTAATACATGCGCCACATAAATTACAGAATGATAAATTAGTAGCAGCTTTGCCATCAACAATTTCTACTGCATTACATGGACATACATCCTGGCATGCATGACAAGAATCACCTTTACAAACTTGTTCTTCAGTTTCAACAAGTTTAAGGTCACCAGAAAATGGTTTGACAATATCAATTGCATCAACTGGACAAATTTCACTGCACCAGGAACAGTTTACACATGAACTCTCAACAATAAATGTATTTCCCGTAATTTCAGGAACATCAATTTGATCCTGCAGCATACAAGTTGAACAAATTTCATAAATTGCATCCTGAGGACATATTCTTTTACAGACCCCACAAAATACACATTTTGATGTATCAACTTCAATACTATTATTAAGGAAATCAGCACTAGAATTAGGAGTATTAGATAAATCTATTGCACCAGGAGGACATAAATCCGCACAGAATCCACAATAAATACATTTTTCATCATCTATTTTGATTTCTCCCCTTACCAATGACTCTCTTTCAGGGAGTTTTCTTTCAAAAACAATAGCTTCTCTAGGACAAGCTTTAAAACACCTTCCACAATAGACACAATCATCCTCGCAAACTTCAGATTTAACATCCCATAATGGATAATTATCCATCTCTTTAATGTCTGTACCATCGATATTCAATGATAATGCATCAAAAGGACATGCAACGGAACACAAACCACATAAAACACAAGAATTTGAATTAATAGAAATTAAATCCATTTCAATTAAGCCGCGTGCGATAGGCACGATTGGACCTAACCTCAAGGAACTTGTTGGACAAACATCAGCACATATTCCACATCCTACACACTTGTTATCATCATATTTCAATTTACGAGACTCAAATCCATTTCTTTCAACATTAAACATTATTATCCCTCATTTATGCTTTGGATATAGCTTGATTAGGACAATTCTGAATACATAAATCACAGTCATCACAGTTTTCAGGGACTATACATACATCCCCATTTTCTTCGATGATTGCGCCTTGTTCACAAAGCTTAATGCATAAACCTTGGACTGGACAATTATCAATATGTCCACAGGCATCAGAATCTATTTTAACTGCCATATAACCACCTCTCATACATACATTATTAATTCAAAAAAATTAATATTATATGTCACTAATACTTTTATCGAATTGTATTAATAAACATATCGATTATTTTTTCGAATTGTTAATAAGTAAACCATTTTTATTGATTTCACCACATCTGATTCTTGTGGATGAAATTGGATTACCATCTTCTGCCAACACAAAACTAACAACAATAATATCCAAAGGATTCATACCTTTTGAAATTCTAATTTCATTAATTTTAACAGCATTATGTTCAGTATCTTCACTAACAACAATAGCATCGAAATCCTCATCATAAATGGTTGTTCCGAAAATGTCTTCTAGAGGAACAACAGTAAAATTAGACCAATTAGAAAAAAAAGATTTGAGATTATTCATCCGCTCTTCGCATGAATCTATATCCCCTTTTAAGCCTCCAAAACTATCCGAAGTTACACCGACTTCAACATGATTTCCCAACTCAAAAGCAGTTGATAACAATTTTTTGTGACCATCATGAAACTTGTCAAAAGTACCACCAACAGCCACTTTATTATACTTCCTATTTGACATGAATATTATCCCAGTTAGCTTGTCAGTAGAAATGTTTATAAAAACTATTATAAAATTATTAGGGTGTCCGCCAAAATTAATTTTGATGCTGGAACCTATTTTATGGTCACATCAAGCTTTAATTGATGTGTAGTTGATATACTTTCA
>CADBPS010000002.1 GCA_902796575.1 uncultured Methanobrevibacter sp.
ACTTTTTGCTCAATCATTTAAATCTTAATTAATAAATGAAACATATCTTTGATCTGATAATACTTTAGACATGTTTTGAAGCTTTAAGGCGGAAGTATGATACCTGCAGTTCTCTTCAGTGATTGTGAAGTTTTTAGGATTTTCATTACTATTTCTATCTTCCAAACAACTGTTAAACAAATTGGTCAACACATTTCCAATTGCTTTCTCGGACCCATGTAATTTCGGAAGGATCTTTTGTTTAATTTGAGCATCAAAGTATCTCTGCCAGTTATCCCACTCATCAGGTTCGTTTTCGTATCTCCACGCCACAACCATGAATCTTAGAATTTCATTGATTACTCTAAAACCAAAGTCAAAACTGGAGTCCTTAAGTATTTCTTGGAATGCCGTAAGTTCAATAGCTAAAATATCCCATAGATTGTTATCATTATATGAAATTTCAGATAAGATTTCCTTTAAATCTTCAATATTTAAGTTGGATATATCAGAATCCACTAATGGAGATTGCAAATAATTAATATTTCCTTCGAAATCCCCTTCATCCAAATCAGAAGACATATACTCCCATGCAGTTAAAGTGTTAAATTCGATAGTGTTTGCCCTATCAAGAACTTTCGGTGAAAACATGTAAGTTGTCTCATCAACATTTACAGTTCCTATTATGAAAAGGTTTTCCGGAAGTTTTAAAGTTTCGTTATTGCCATACAAAGGTATTTCTTCTCCACTTTCAATGGCAGACAAGAAGTCTGCAAAATATCTCTCAACATGGGATAAATTCATTTCATCCAAGATTAAGAAATAAGGGTTTTTAAGGTCATTTTGAGCTTGTTTAATTAACTCATAAGCAGGAGTTGATTGATAATCTTCTGTAATCACATTATAATAACCTACAATGTTAGTATTATCTGTCCAGTTAGCGCCAACAGGGACAATTTGGTACTTTGAATCATCATTTTCATAGAAATCTAATGATTCTGTTTTTTGTGATTTCGAACATTCCCATTTAGAAATAAAACTATCAAAATTGAATTTATCAATGTTTAATTCTAGATTAACCTCTTTACCATCATTTTCTCTTAAATATTCTTGTAATTGGTTATTTTTCTTAAAAGTTAATTTAGGAACACATCTTATCTTTGCAGTTGATTTAATGCCATTAACAATCACATTACAATTAAAATAACCTGAATCAAAAGGATAATATTCAAAAATATTCTTATTTACAAACCATTGTCTTTCTTCATAAGCAGACTTATTAGATTTTTGTTTTAATAAAATTTTTCCAGAAGGTTCAATGTAGTCCTTTTGAATAAAATTTTTTAAATCATCACATGAAATTTTTAAATCTGCCCAACCATTTGGATTTTGGCCATATAACTCTTTAAAATAATCCTTAATCTCATCACTATCATAATATAATTGAGCCAATACTTTAATATCGCCTTTCGCAGGAATATTATCTACTTCCATATCAAATTTAGCACTACATTCATTGATTGGAATAACATTAGAAATTTCTTCCTTACCTAAAGTCCATCCTTTATTTTCCCATGAAGAATAATTGGTTTTAACTTTTAATGTGAAAAACCCTTCATCATCCAAATCAATATTATCTGAATTTAAATATTCATCAACATATTTGGCAAACAACTGTGACAGTTTTGTTTTTCCAGTTCCAGAATTCCCAGTTAATATTTCAAATGGTTTAACTTTTAAAGATAAAAGATAATTTTCAATTAATTCTTTATCAAAATAATAACCATTGGAAATTAAGTATCTATAAAATGATTCTTCTTGTAAGTTATGTTCTGACATGTTAAACACCTGCTTAAATCATTATTTCTTAATGAAAACATTTCATGATTATAACAATTTATACCCCTAATGACATTCAATCGAATTTGACTATAATATATTAGTCTTTAGATAACGGAGATACATCCACTACAATTGGTTTAGAAGATTTTAATTCATTATTTTCTACTGTAGGTCCATAAACTATACATTGACCTTTTTTAAGATCAGATAATTTAGATTCCCAATATTTTTTATCGGCAGCATCTTTAGTTAATGTTTTAGCAATAGTATCTACAGAATTATCTGGAGGATTAAAGTAAATTTGCTCTTCAGAATTCTGCAACATATTAATTGCATTATTATCCAATTTCCCTTTAAGAAATTGTGTGGCAAACCAACCAGACCATCCAAATTTACGACCTTCCTGCAATATCTTTGTACATGGCGAATCGTTACTAAAACTGAGGTTCTGACATTCATCCAAAATAACTGCAAAAGGGTGTTTTTCGTCTCCACCATGTGAAGTTTTATAATACCATAAATCCCATAAAATCATTTCAGTTATAATTTTTTGAATATCTTTATTGATTCCAGTTAATTGAATAATTGTAACCGCACTGGAAGGATAATTAATATCAGACCAATCAAAAGCATTTACTGAATCAAATGGATTTTTATCAATGAATACTTTAAGTTGTGATAAAGCGTTTGTTGCTACTGCACTATCCTGATTAAGTAATTCTTCTTCAAGATCTTTTAAATCCATAATATCTTTATTATTTAAACCTCTCAAAACAGCTTCATAAATAGCATTTCTTTGCTGAATACCTAACTGATTGTAAACAGAACCAATGATTGATACAAAACGAGTAGCTACATCCACATTATCTTCTTCAATTGAATATCCATCAAAGAGAGTGTTTTGATATTTTTTAAATGGATTCAATGGGAATTTATCCTTAATTACAATGTGTTGTACAAGATTTTCTCCTAAAACCTCTACAAATTCATTTTCCAATTTATCTGGTCTAAATCCATCAGTATAATCAATAATAATTACTGGAACTTTTTGTTTGGACAATTCCATAATTAAACGTTGAATAAAGTAAGTTTTTCCCTGACCAGATTTTCCTTGAATTAAAAGATGTCTATTACCTAATTTCTTATTACCAAATTCCCAATAAATTTCATGTTTTGAACCATCAACAGTTCCAATTAATGCTCGTGTATCAGATAATCCAATAGAGGAATTAGAAATCACTGCAGGTTTTTCTTTATGGGAATGTTCAGTTTGTTTTAAACCGTCATTAATTGCAGGTTCTTCTTTGATGGGATTCTCATAATCATTAACATCAGTTTTATTGCCTTCAGATACTTCTTCAACACTAATCTCAGGACTATCAATGCTTCCGCTCTCTATGTCATCACCAGTATTAATTGGTTCAATGATAGTTTCTTTTGTTTTATCCTCATTTTCGAAAATATCTTCATCGTCATTAATATTTACATTAGATAAAAGATAATCGGGACTTATTTCAGATTCTTCATTGTGGATTTCATCATTGATTTCTTCAAATGATTTCAATAGTCCATAATATGCATCATCTTCAGTA
>CADBPS010000003.1 GCA_902796575.1 uncultured Methanobrevibacter sp.
GTAGCATAATTGGAAATTTGTTGCCAACTAGAAAAATAGGCAAATCTCAATGTTGGGTTTAGATGAAAATTTCTAGCACCCTATATACAAGAGTCTTGACATGAATATGGGGTATGGTGAGATTTTTGCTGAGTAAAGAATTTACTTTCTTATCCACTCATTTTTATCATTCCTGCAAAATGTTTCTATTCCATTTTCTATTTTAGTTACTTTTTTAAATATATGCTTTTCATAATATTCATAAGTAAAAAGGATTTAACTCGTTCATTGTCTTAAATCTGTTGTATTTAGACAATTATTAGAGAATTCACCTATTACTTGTCAAATCCTTGATTCGTGACTCCAAATCTCTATGTTGGCTTTATTCAGCCCGGTCACATATGCAAAAAAATCAGCGCAGTGACATGAGAAAATATCATAATGCCTCCAATCACTGCAATTATGTCAATTTGCATTTGTCATCGTAATAGGATTTTTATTAATCCCATATTAATCATTACCAAAACTGTTATATATGGTGTTTTCATGATTAGAATTTTTTTAAATGACCTCAATTTTATTGAGTGACTTCAACAAGATTTAAATAAAATTTTAACAATATGTTTCCTAGTAAAGATCTCAATTCTAACCGAATATGGGGGTGGATAAACATGAAATTATTATACTTAAGTAATGTTTATTTGATTATCACTTCAGCTTTTTCCGTAGGCTATGTTGGTATTCTTTTCCATTTTTCCGAGGAAGGTGAGAACAGTGGAGTTAATTATCTTCACGATTGGAACATTTTGCTTTAATATTGCAATAATTATTAAATCATTGATGTTCTTAATTAACTGTAGAAGATAATGGCTCTCATTTTCACCTCCATTTACTGGTAATTAAATATAAACGATTCAATGATAGGCTTTGAAAACATTGTTTTCGTGAGGTCTTTAAGATGGAAACTGTTTAATTATCTAATTCTAAAATAATAGTTAAGTTTATATAATATTTTATTGATGGGACTATATGAGGGAGTTATTTTTAACATAAACCTCTTTTGGAAAACAAATTCGGTTAGTTTTAATGTCTAATACGGAATATTGTAGAGATTTTCTCTCTACAATAAGACATTTAATTCGACTTTTTTTTTATCGTGCATTTCATTTCGAGACTATTTTTTAGACAATTCATCTACTTTTTTATTCCGTTTTTCGATTTTCACTGGTCAAATCCTTGATTCGCGACTCCCGATCTCTATGGTTGGCTTTGTTCAATCTTGACACAAATGCGAAGGAAATCCGTGAGGTGACATAGGAAAATATCCTAGTCATTGAAATAATACCAACCAGCTTACATGAAACAGATGACTGAACAACATCCTCATAATCAGTACAGGTCATTGATGAGATTGTATACACAATGGCAGTTTGAAAGTACATTATATTTGAATCTAGCCTCCCATACAAGAACTGAAATAATGAAGGCTATCAACTATCAGAGATGCTGATAAGATTATAGTGTTAGGAAGAGGAAGAGTAATTGGGCAGAAAACCCATGAGGAACTGCTTGTTAAAATGGGATATTACTATAATACGCTTGATTCAGTAAATGAGAATTCTTAAAGGAGTATACATCTATTGATTTTTAATGTCTGCTGCAGAATATTTAGAGATTTTTCCTCTGCAAAACATTAAATTTGACTTTTTTTTTATGAATTTATACTGATTTTGCATATTTATTTAAACGATAAAAAACTTAAATAGTTCTGTAACATTATATTTTAAAAATAGTATTAAGGTGAAAGTAATGAAAATCAAACATGATAAAGAAAAAGATTATCCACCAATGATAAAAGATTTTGTAGAAGAGCTATTGAATGATGATTTTGTCTATTTCCAATTATCCTGTGAAACTGACATTCATAATTTCTACAAGGAAGAAGAAAGTGTTATAGAATTCAGAAAAGATTTCTTAAAAGAAGTAAATGATGATGGTGAAATCTTTTATTTAAAATATGATGATATATCATATATTGTGTTGTCCAATAATGAAGTTAAAGAAGAAAATGATGATTTAGAAGCTTCCGCTTTTAATGATGATGATTGGACAGGCAATAGAATACAATTTTAAAATTAATCCGCAATTATTAATGGTATATGTGACTTTGCTTTGAATTCATTCAGATTGCCTGCGATTGGATTTACGTGCTTTCTAAATGTTTTCAGGCTTAGTTTATTATTTTTTCGCCATATTGAATTTATGATTTTTATATTTTTCTCTGATTTTTTTAGTTTACTGTTTAATAAATCAACATTTCAATAATAACTTTTAATATTTTTTAAATTTTTTAATAATGATTTGTATATTATACTCTTTTTCCAGAAAAGTTAAACTTAATATAGTGGATTGTAAAAATTAATAACCATGAAAAAAGGGTACATAATTATTTTAATAATTTTAGTACTGCTCGTCGGAGCTATGGTATCACTAATTACAAATCCTATTTTAGTGGTTGCAGAGGATACTGAAGAGGCGGGCGGTATGGATATGGCCGCAAAATTTTCAATTAATGGATTTGAATGGGTTTACCCTGGAAGTTCCGTTAATGCTGAAGGCCAGACATTGCATAATGTTCACTATGACCACCCGGAAGATCCATATGGTGCTGCCAGAGACATAATAACATATTCATACGGTTATACTCCTCATATAATAGTCAGTGTCAATAATGAGGCGGCACAGGCTATTTTTGGTGATGATATAATTGATCTTATCCGATCAAACGACGCATACAATGGATATGCAGGTAATGCTAATGTCCCTGGAAATATGTCACGTGGAGATGCAATGGGAACTGCAATGGAAACAAATGGTATGAATGTACTTCAGGTTCCTGTTCAGATACTGCTGGGTAACATACGATTCATTCCAGTATAATTTCTTTTCATTTTTTGGTTCAATTTTTATTTATTTCTTATATAATAGCTATTTTTTTCTTTAATTGTTTAATCTTAATGATAAAATTTAAGTGAAATTAATTATATAACTGTACTATATGAATAAGAATGCAATTATAATAATTTTACTTTGTATTATTGTGATTCTATCTGCTGTAATATTGATTAGTGTTTTTTCTAATCAGGCACAGTCAAATCAGACAGCAGAAATACTGAATAACACATCATATAATCTGTCTGCAAATGACAGTCTTCAGGTAGAAGAAATTGCTGATAACTCTGAAAATAGTGCTGATAATGCTGTTACTCATAGGGAACATTTAAATGGTGGAGATGTTGAAGTGGACAGTAATGGAATGGTTGTCGTCAGCTATAATTCAAAGGGAGAATATTTTCCGGAAGGTCAGATGTCAGGCATGAGCATTGATGAGGCAAGAGAGATGGATGAATATTGGAGTGTTCATGGGATGGAGTAAGGATGAACTTCAATAATGATATATCATTGAACATAATCATTACAATTGTCTTAAAATCTATTTTAGGAACTGAACATAAACGGATATTTAAAAACATAAGAGGTTAAAAATGAAGTATTTGATTATTAACGGGTCTCCAAGAAAGAAAAACACATGGGCTATTGTTGAAAGAATCAGACACAATCTGGAAGGGGATTTCGAGGAAGTCCATTTATCAAAAGAGCATATTCCTTTTTGCAATGGCTGCTACAATTGCATTATGAAAGGAGAAGAGTACTGTCCTCATCGTCAATACATTGAACCCATTATTGAAAAGTTAAAATCATGTGATGCGTTTATAATAGCTTCGCCGGTTTATGCAATGAATGTAACTGCTCTTTTAAAAAATTTCTTTGATCACACTGCCTATTTATACCACAGACCTGAATTTTTTACAAAAAAAGCTATTGTAGTTGTTTCCACTGCAGGAGCAGGACATAAAAAGGTAGCCAATTATATTGATGAGACTTTGAGGCACTGGGGTGTAAATAAAGTCTATAAATTATATGTTGCCTGTGGAGGAAAGGATTCTCCTGACAATAAAAAGATAGATAAAGAGTCTGAAAAATTCGGGAAGGATGTATTGTCAAAGAAACTTCACTCGCCGAAATTCGCAGATATTGTATTTTTTAATGTTTGGAAGGCAATGGCTGTCAGTGATAATTCAATACCTGCAGATAAGGAATTCTGGTTTAATACAGGTTTGGTTAACCATGATTTTTCACCGGACGTTAAATTAGGTGTTATTAAAAAGATATTTTCAAAAGGGATGTTCAATATTTTAAAGCGCGTCATGTAATGTTCATAACTTTCAGTATATCTCATCAACACAAAATTTTTTAACTTTTTTTGCTCTGTAATGTCCTGCACTGGCTATTTTATATTCACCTATATTAAACAGGCTAAATTTAATATCTTTCTCATCGTTTTTCAGTTTAATTTCATTATCAATTATTATTTCAAAGCTGTTTAATTCCAATCGAAATCCGAGACCTGTATATTTCATATAGCTTTCCTTTAAAACCCAATATTTAAAGAATTCATCTGAAGGATTTTCTGATTTTATTATGTTTTTATATTCTGTGTTGAAAAAGTAGTTTCTTGCTATATTTAAATCAATTTCAGCATCATTATATTCAACATCACATCCGATTTCCCTATCAGATATTGCACACAAAACCATTTTCCCTGAATGGCTTATATTAAAGTAGATGTTGTCATAGTTGGAGATATATGTTTTACCATATTTGTCAACTTTGAATTGAGGTTTGATAATATTATTTTTTTCAAGCATTTTATTTGCCAGAAGATAAGCTCCGCAACTGAGTTTCTTGTCCTTGTCGAATCTGTAAAAATCAATTTTTTCCCTTCTTTTTTGGGAAACAAGTTCATATCCTTTTTTCAGGTCAAGTTTTTCAATGTTACAGCAGGCAAGTTCAATCATGTTTATCAAGTACTACAATTGTTATATCATCAAACTGATTCACATCTTTTGTATATTCTTTTATACTGATTAATAATTTGGTAATTATTTTTTTCGTCAAATGGAGTTTTGTTTAAAAATTCAATTAAATTGTCTTTACCATAAAATTTATTATCTGCATTTACAGCATCTGTGATTCCATCAGTGTATAATACCAGTCCTTTTGAAACAGCTATTTCCTCTTTTACAAATTCAAAGTTTTCAATAACTCCCAGTATAATACCAGTTTCTAATGTTATTGGTTCAAATTTATTATTTTTAATTATAAGTGGTGCATTATGTCCTGCATTTGAAAATGTTATTACTCCAGTATTTTTATTATAAATTCCAAGCCATAATGTTACAAACATATATTCCTGATTATTTTCACACAGCTGATTATTAAGAAGGTAGAGTACTTCAGAAGGGTCGGTTTCACTTTTAAGTATTTGTTTTATAATTGTCTGAGTAATTGTTGAAAGCAGTGCGGCAGGCACTCCTTTTCCCGATGCATCACCAATAATAATAGCTATATTTTCATCATCTATAGGATAATAATCATATAAGTCTACACCAACCTCTTTTGCAGGCTGGCTGAATCCGAAAACAGAGTAATGTTCATTTTCAATACTTTCAGTCGGAAGATTTGATTTCTGAATTCTTTCCGCAATGTTAAGTTCTGCTTCAATTCTCTGTTTTTCACTTTCAATTTCTTGGATATTTTCAATATATTCGTTGGTATAATTAATTAAATTTGTGTAGCTGCGTGCTAACATTCCTATTTCGTCGTTTTCGTTAATGTATTTTGAGTAAACTTCAATCAACTTATCGGATTCAATTGTATCTCCTTTTTTAATAAATTTTTCAATCTGTGAAAATGAAACGATAGGATTGATCACATTCTTTTCAATGTATCTTAAAACTATCATGGATGGAATAAAGAATATAATCAGAATCATATCCATTATTGTGAAAATTAATACCAGTACTTCATCCGAATTTATTGGAAGTATAGAAGCCAGAGCGACCATCAGCGTATTATCCGACGCAATAATATAAGATACAAACAGCAGAAACAATGTTGTTACAAGAAAAATGTTCATTGTTCTTTCAGGTATTATGTGGTATTGCACTTCCTTTATTTTTTCTGTAACCGGTCTTCTTATGTACAGGATTATTAATGCCATAATAACCAGTATTTCTGTAATTGTAATTATTCTGTTGGGGTTTATGTAAAAATCAGTTACTAAAACAACTGATGTTGTGATAATCAGTAATATTCCAATTATTATGTATTGTTTTTCATTTATTTTCTTTTCAGATATTTCAGGAATATGAATAAAGTCAATGTATTTGGAAAGCCACATTCCTATTATACTGAATACAAATGCTGAATTAACAAAATTAATGAAGTATCCGATTAAAAGTATAATGCTCGTCTTCATGCTTTGCGGATATATAATATAAAACAGCTTTTTGCTCAGAAGAGAGTATGCAGTACCGCACAGCAGTATTATTCCTATAAAAACCATCACCTGAGTTGTGTCGCTCAACTTGGGTTTTGTAATAACAGGTCTTGATTTGAAATTACAATACCATAATTTATAAGCTAAAATCGAAATTACAACACTCATTATTTCAGTGGTAACTGTTATCGGTATGTTCAATCCTCTATACAGGTCACATATTCCGTTTCCCAATGCTGCACCTACAGCGCCATAAGGTCCGAAAAGCAGCCCGGAAACAAAGAGTATTCCCACATAGGGTGTGCATCCGTCACCAAGGCCGGCATATTTTGATAAATAATAGCTGCCGAGATTTACAATAATCATTGCAATAAATGGCACTATTATTTTTTTCAGATTTTTATTCATTATTTCCATTTTCAGTAATTTTCAATTGATTTTTACCATTTTCATATTTGAATTCTAGTTTGTCAGCATAATTTTTTACAGGTGGAATTTCCAAAATTCGGATTTCAATTTATCCATATCTTTTAGAAGCTTAAGAATCTCCTTTTAAAGCAGGGTTAAACTCAATTTCATTACCAATAAACTCTGTTGCTCGATTATTATTAGACCCGATGTTTATAGTATCATAGTCTGCATTTGAATAGTTAACAGTTTTTACAAAGATTTTATCAACTGTTAACTTAAGTTTCAAATCTTTATATGTACAATGAAATTATTCAACTTGTGTATTTCAATTAACTTTGCTTTTAATTCCCTGATTTTATGTGGTTATATTTGTTTTTCTTATTTAATTTATTTTTAGATTGAAATATTATTATTTCATTACCATTATAATTTACTTGTTTTTACAACGCATTCAAAAGTATTTTTGTAATCAGTTAGATACTGTTCTCCCATTGATATTTAATTGTAATGGATATTTTAATTAATCATGAATAATAAATAGATTATTATTAGATATTATAATTGGAGGATTTTATTATGAAAGGAATTGTACTTGCTGGAGGCTCCGGAACTCGTCTTTATCCAATTACCAAAGCAGTTTCCAAACAGTTATTACCATTATACGATAAGCCTATGGTTTATTATCCCATCTCTGTTCTTATGCTTGCTGGAATTAGAGAAATACTTATTATTTCCACGCCTCGTGATTTGCCGATGTATAAAGATCTTTTAGGTGACGGTTCTTCTTTAGGTATTAAATTTGAATATGCAGTTCAGGAAAAGCCTAATGGCCTTGCAGAAGCATTTATTGTTGGAGAAGAATTCATTGGTGATGATAATGTTGCTTTGATATTGGGAGATAATATTTTCCATGGACACAGATTTACAGAAATTCTGGAACGTGCAACCCAAATTGAAGAAGGTGCTGTAATATTCGGTTATTATACAAATAATCCTGAAGCTTTCGGTGTTGTTGAATTTGATGATGATTGGAATGTACTGTCCGTTGAAGAAAAACCGGAAAATCCTAAATCCAATTATGTTGTACCTGGTTTATATTTCTACGATAATGATGTTATTGAAATAGCTAAAAACGTTAAACCTTCAGACAGAGGTGAAGTCGAAATAACTTCCGTTAATGAAGAATATTTAAATCGCGGAAAACTTAAAGTTGAACTTTTAGGTCGTGGAATGGCCTGGCTGGATACAGGTACTCACAGAGGTCTTCTGGAAGCGGCCAACTTCATTGAAACGGTTCAAAAAAGACAAAGTCTATTTATTGCATGTCTGGAAGAAATTGCCTATAACAAAGGTTATATTGGTGAGGATCAGCTTTTAAAAACAGCTAATGAACTTAAAAAGACAGATTATGGTCAATACCTCTTTAATCTGGTTAAATAATTGAGTTATTAAATTCCTGTTTTCTTTAAAACAGGTGTTTATCTATTAACCTGTGATGTGAATGATTATTGAATGTTTGATTGTTGGTCTTGGAGGAGCTGTTGGTTCTGTAATCAGATATCTGATTAGTTTAATTCCTATAAATGAAACAACTACATTTCCAGTTAACACATTCATTGTCAATGTAATTGGTGCTTTAGCTATTGGGGTTATTGTCTTTTATGCTGCAAAAAATAATTTAGACGAAAACTGGATATTGTTTTTAAAGGTAGGTATCTGCGGAGGATTTACAACATTTTCAACATTTGCAATTGAAACAGGTGCCCTTCTTGAGAACGGTGATGCAGTTATTGCATTTGCATATGTTTTATTAAGTATTATTGTTGGAGTTTTCGCCGTATTCCTCCCCGATTTATTGTTAAATAATTGAAAACATATTATTTTAAGAATTTGTCAGGCGGTGACATTATCTGTCTGAAATTTTCATTTGCAGCTGGAAAGGAATAAATATTATTCAGGTTTGGAGTCGTGATTAGATGTCGGAAATTAATTATGTTATTCGTGAAAATGGAATATCTAAGTTGTTTATTCCAGAGTCTGATTCAGATTATCTTGTTACTACAGGCATACTGAAAGATTATCCTTATCTTGTTGATTCAATTGTAGATGAATCATATGTCATTGTAAACAATTTCTGCACAAGATTTGACGAGATTATTTTTGAAAATAAAGTTGTCGGATTTGTAACCTGTGAATTCAGGAATAATTCCCAATTGTTAACAGAATGTTTTATTTTACCTGAATACAGAGGAAATGGATTATTTTTCAATGAACTTTGTAAATTAATTTCCCAATATTCTGATTTTGGAATACTGCAGCCTAACTGTGATATTGTAAAACGGCTGATTGACTATTCATTTGCAATAAAAGTAAACAGGGATATTACTGCAAGCTCAATAGATTTTTATTTTAATGAAAATTATGCACATTCCAGCAAAGACCGTAATCTTGATTATAAGTCATTAACATCAAATTTCTACGATTTAAGTATTAATTCAGCAATACTGGTCTGTGGTGATGAAGTAATATACCAGGACTTCGATAAAAGAGATTTAAGTGAAGACATGGATGAAGAGGAGTCAGCTATAGGCCCGGATGAAATGGAGCTAATTGGAGACTTGGATGAAGAGGAATTAATTATAGGCCTGGACGAAAATGAATTAACCAGAGAACTCAAACAAAAAGAATTGCCTGATGATTATTTTGATAATATTAAAGAATTATTTTCAAAAAGAAATGATGACCTTAAAAGTTTGGTTGCAGATTTAAAAAAGAAATTGCCTGAGGAAAAATTAGGTTATGATGTAATAATAGGCTCAAATGAACGATTATCAGAGTTTATGCAGGATGCCGTTGACGAGGGATGTGTTTCCTATGATAGAATTTTTGAGATTAAACGGCAGTTAATCAGGGAGTATGAATCCGGTGAAATTGATGATGAAAGTATTGAGAAGCGATTTAATTTTTTAATTTCAAGAGAAATGCCCGCTTCAATTGATCTTGAGGAGTTTTGTAAATTTTTAAATTCCACTGATGAAGAGGATATGCATGAGCTGAAGAATTTCTTTGATATTTTTAAAGACAATAAGGAATTATGTTCAAATATTTTTAACGCTTTAATTAATCGCGATGAAGAAAAATTCAATGATTTAATAGCTGATGATGGAAATTCAGATCTATTTGATTTGAATCCTGATTGTCCATTTTCCGTTTGTGAAATGATGTGGGGACCTGAAGATGTAAAATACAAGCTTGATGATACAGTTTACGGTAAGGATTATCCAATCTGTTATGATGTTTACATTTTCAGAATGTTAAATTCCATTAAGGAACGTAATAGTTTAAAAGTTGCCCGGAAGGTTGCAGATATTAAAGGGGCTCTAGATTTCTATGTAATAGTATCTTTTCTATTCGATAATGATTTTATTACTAATTGGGTGACCTATGACAATTGGGAGGAATTTGCCAATGACCAGTTAACGGTACCTGAATTAAAAGATTTCTTAAGGGAGAACAATTCATATATAACCGGATTTAAACCTGTTCTTATTGACAGAATAGCTGAAAATCAATTACCCTTGGATAAGTTCAAATACAAAAAAGTTCGTATAACCCCTGCCGGTGAAGAATTTTTAAAAAATAATTCCTGGATTAATTTTTACGAGGATTATTTAGGAAAATTTGACTTTAATGACTATGTCAGGTTTTTGGAGAATAATGATGGTGATTTAAAGGAAGTTATTTTAGATTATCTTAATAAGCATTTTAATTTGGCTAAAAGAGGTGATGATCCCATTTATCTGTGGGACTGTACTGAAGCAAGAGAGTTAATTTCAAAAATTGACAAAAAGTATTTTGAGGATTTACAATAATTTCTAAGGCAATTTCTAACTTTACATTCACTACTTTTTTGCGGAAATCAGACATAATTTTAATTTGTATCTAAATAATAATGATATCACCACTTTGATAGAATAATAAAATCTGGAAAATATGCTTGTTGTTATTGCAAATTTTCTTTGAAAATTTCACATCTATTTGTGTGTTTTCTTTATATCAATATTATTTGTGGGTATTACTTCCTCCTTTGCACTTTTTGAACCTTTGCTTTCATCACTGTGCGATAAATTTGGATAGAGCAGGAAAAAAGATATAATAATACTTGCAGCTGTTGCATGAATATCTGCTGTTGTCTTTTCAGCCGGAATCAGCACCCATCTTGTGTTAAAACCTTTTAAAGAACGGTGAGAAGGCCATTGTAATTCAGTTTTCGTGGTCATTGATAAAGTATTTTATAATGGAATATACATAAAATAGATTATTGTTATAGAAATTGGGTTGTGTTTTATGAATATTGGAAAGTTAGTCGGCAATACACCAATGATAAATATTACTTATGAATATGAAAAGAAAATAGGAAACATCTATGCTAAGCTTGAATTTTACAATTATTCCGGAAGCATTAAAGACAGAATTGCACTTTATATTATTGAAAACGAAAGAAAAAATGGCAATTTAAAGGAAGGCCAGCCAATTGTAGAGGTTACTAGTGGAAATACTGGAATTTCTTTCAGTGCTATCGGTGCCCTTTACGGCCATGATGTTCATATTTTCATGCCTGATTGGGTTTCCATGGAAAGAAGAAAAATCATTGAAATGTATGGTGCCCAGGTTCATCTTGTATCCAAAGAGGATGGGGGATTTAAAAAGGCACTGGAACTTTCAGATGATTATGCCAGTGAAATTGATGCATATAAACCTCTCCAGTTTGATAATAATTTAAATGTTGAAGCCCAATATAAAACTACCGGCCAGGAAATTATAGATGAAGTTCCTGATGTGAATGCTTTTGTTTCAGGTATCGGTACCGGTGGAACTCTTATGGGTGTTGGAAGCAGACTGAAAGATCACAATTCAGATACTAAAGTTTTTGCACTGGAGCCAAGTACATTATCCATTCTTAAAATGGGCATGCTTGAAGGAAGTCACATGATTGAGGGAATCGGTGATGATTTTATTCCGGGCATTGTTGATGAGGATTTGATTGATGATATTGTTCTGATTGACGATTTGGATGCTATTAATATGTCTCGAAGACTGGCCAGAGAGTTTGGTTTAGGTGTCGGCATTTCCAGTGGAGCCAATTTTTTGGCAGGTGTTCTTGTTAACTGTGATGATATAAATATAGCTACTGTTTTTCCCGACGACAATAAAAAGTATATTACCACAAAGCTTTCTGAGAGAATTCCAGATGATGACGGTGAGTTACTGTCCAATAATGTAAAGCTTATGGATTTTAAAATAATTTAAGGTTTTCTTTCAAGTTTTACAGCTATTTCCTTAAATATTTTTCCCAGATAATTTTCATTCTGCATTTCGGTGTAATACTTAAAACCTAATTTTTCTAGAACTCTTTTTGACTGTTTGTTTTCTATTCTGTATGTTGCATATATTGTTTTAATATCGTAATTATTGAATCCGTGTTCAATCAGTTTTTGGGATGCTTCTGCTGCATATCCTCTGCCCCAGTATTCTTCTGCTATCCAGTAGCCAAGTTCTGCTGAATTTTCACCCCACCAGTGATTTGTATCCGGATGAAAGAGCAGACCGGCACATCCGATTGGTATATTATCTTTAACAATTGCATATGTTTCTTTTTTTGAAAAAATTGTTTTTATAATATTTAAACTGTCTTGTATACTTTCATGTGGTGGCCATCCTGCAATAGGACCTACATTGGGATTTTTTGCAAAATGATACAGGCATTCAGCGTCTGATTCATTCCATGGTCTTAGTTTCAGGTTTGTTGTTTTTAAAATCATTGCTTTTAACTTTGTTCTGTTTATGTTAAAAATATTTTGCATTGTTCAGATTATCTTTTTGTTAATGGTATTTAACGAAATATTTATATAGTTTTTGAATTAAAGTATTACTCGTAATATCTTTTTAGTAAAATGTATTACATTATTAATAAATCAACATGATATAGTAATAACTAAAGTATTAACTTAACTTATTATTATATTAAAACAATTTTTAGTGGAGTTATACAAAAATGGATAAAAAATATATTATTGGTATAGTAGTGGCATTAGTTGCAATAGTCGGTATTGGTGCTATTGCTTTAGGCGGAGGAGGAAGCTCCCAACACGCCCCTAATGAATTAGTAGCTTGTGTAGCTGCCCACGGTGAAGAACCGGAATACGGTTTCGACCCTATGCATGGCTGGGGATACCATGATTCCGGAACAGAACCTCTTATTCAAAGTACACTTCTTAAAAGAGATGCAAACAATACTTTTGTAAATGATTTGGCAACAAACTATACAATCTCTGATGATTACAAAACATACACTGTAGATATACGTGATGATGTAAAATTCACTGACGGATCAAAACTGAGTGCAAAGGATGTTGCTTTCTCATATAATAAAGCAAAAGAACTAGGTGAAGGTGCAGATTTATCTTCAATGGCTGATGCTAAAGCACAGGGAGATAACAAAGTTGTATTTACACTTAACAAATCCGATTCCACATTTATTAACAAATTAACAGATGTAGGTATCGTTCCTGAAGCTTCATATGATGAAAATTCATACGGTCAAAATCCAATCGGTTCAGGCCCTTATAAATTAGCTCAATGGGATAAAGGACAGCAGTTTATCCTGGAGAAAAACCCTGACTACTACGGCAGGGAACCATACTTCGAAAAAATAACCAACCTCTTCCTGGACTCTGATGCAGCATTTGCAGCAGTTAAAAACGGAGATGTTGACATTGCTGAAGTACCATTATCTTACGCTAACGAAACAGTTGACGGATACCACATGGAATACTTCGATTCCATTGACGTACGTGGAATCTCCCTGCCAACTCAAATGGACACTGGCGGAATAATCGGTTCCGACAATAACACATACGGTAACAACGTAACCGGTGATGAAGCAATTAGGGAAGCTTTAAACATAGGTATCAACAGACAAAAATTAATTGACGGTGCATTCAGCGGATACGGAAACGTATCATACAATGGTGTTGCAAGTCAGTTACCTTGGGCATTTGATTCCACATTCGAAGATGGAAAAGTTGATGAAGCAAAAGCTCTCCTTGACAGCGCAGGATGGAAAGATACTAATGGTGACGGAATCAGAGAAAAAGACGGACAAACTGCTTCATTCTCCATTTACTATAATTCAAAAGCAACTGAAAGACAGGCTATTGCTGTAGCTGTTGCAGAACAGGCTAAAGAATTAGGTATACAAATTACCCCTGAAGGTAAAAGCTGGGATGAAATCGATCCTGTGCGTAACAGTCAGGGTGTAGTATGGGGATTCGGTTCAGCAGACCCTTATGAAATAGAACACCAGTATGATTCAAGAGTAGCCGGTGAAGGTTACGACAATCCTGAAGTTCTCAATGATTCTTCAGTAGATTCATCAATCGATGCTGCAATGGCTCAGGACTTAAACACTTCATACAGTACCTGGTCCGAGGCAGCACAGCAGGCTACTTCCAACTATCCGTTCTTATGGATTGGAACAGTAGATTATACATACTTTGTTGATGATTCATTAGACATTTCCAACAGCACCCACCTTATCTACCCACACGGTGGAGATATCTGGGGTAACATCTATGATTGGAAACGTGTAAATGAAACAGCTTAATAAAATGATTTTACTTTCTAAATCATTTTATTTCTTTTTTTTTTTAAAAATTATCGCGAGTTGATTAAAATTAACACTAAACGGTTAGCTAAATTTTTAGGATTTAAAGCTATCAGATTACTAATTTTGCTGGTTGTTATTGCAGCAATCAGTTTTATCATGATTCAATTATCTCCGATAGATCCCGTCAGAGCCTATTTAGGCCAGAGAATTGTAAGTCAGGAACAACTGGCCATCATAGGCAGGTACTGGGGAACAGATTTGTCTTTAACTGAAAGGGTATTCGGATGGCTTCAGACTCTGGCCAGCGGAAGTATGGGTTTTTCATTAATCTATAGAGTACCTGTAACTGAAGTTATTGTTCAGAAATTCCTCGCATCACTGACCTTAATGCTTGTTTCATGGGTAATATCAGGAGTTGTAGGATTCGGATTAGGTGTTATTGCCGGTGCAAAAGAAGATTCTCTTGCAGATAAGGCAATTAAAACTTACTGTTACATATTGCAGTCTTCACCTACATTCTGGATTGGTCTGGTACTTCTGATGCTTTTTTCAGTGTATTTGGGATGGTTCCCTATAGGACTTTCAGTGCCAATCGGACAGCTGTCTGATACGGTCACATTCTGGCAATGGCTGCACAGGATAATACTGCCTGCAATAACATTAAGTATTGTAGGAATAGCTTCCCTTACCATGTATACAAGGGACAAACTTATCAACGTTAAAAAAAGTGATTATTTCTTATTCGCACAGGCAAGAGGTGAAAGCTTCTGGGGTATAATTAAAAACCATGGAATAAGAAACATTCTGCTTCCGGCTATTTCAATTCAATTCCTTTCCTTCAATGAACTTTTCGGAGGAACAATCCTTGTTGAACAGGTATTTGCATATCCCGGTATCGGTCAGGCAACTGTTGCAGCAGGTTTAAGATCCGATGTTCCATTGCTTTTGGGAATTGTTATTGTAAGTGCTATCTTCGTATTTGCAGGTAATTTTATTGCCGATTTGATTTATCAATATGTTGATCCTAGATTAAGGAGTGAGGGTGATGAGTGAACTTCCATGGTATAATAAAGGATTATTCAGTTCTCTAAACTTGAGACAGAAAACACTTCTGACTATCGGACTTACAGGACTTGTCCTGCTGATTATTTTCATTTGCGGATGGATGACAAATGCAAATCTGCCTACAGATTTCTCCATTAAAATGCAGGCTCCTTCATTCCAGCATCCTTTCGGTACTGACTGGATGGGAAGAGACATGTTTGCCAGAACATTAAAAGGTTTAAGTCTAAGTATAATGATTGGACTTGCAGCTTCAATACTTTCCAGTATAATCGCAACACTTCTGGCTTTCCTTGCAAGTATAAACAGAGCCTGTGATGAATTTGTCTCATGGTTAATCGATTTATTCGCATCAATACCACACATATTATTAATCATGATGATTTCCATCGGATTAGGTAAAGGTGCATTCGGTGTAACGATGGCAGTTGCATTTTCACACTGGGTAAACCTGACAAGAGTATTAAGAGCTGAAGTACTGCAAATCAACACATCCGAATATGTTTTATTATCCAGAAAATTTGGTAAAAGTAAACTATGGATTGCAAAAGAGCATATTTTGCCTTTAGTATTATCTCAAATATTTGTAGGAACATTACTAGTATTCCCACATGCAATAATGCACGAATCAAGCGTAACATTTTTAGGATTCGGTCTGTCCCCTCACGAACCGGCTATCGGTATTATACTGTCTGAATCCATGTCATACCTTGCAATGGGTGCATGGTGGCTGGCATTCTTCCCAGGAATAGCACTGTTAATTGTTGTGCTGCTCTTTGATATTATTGGAGATAATTTAAAACGGTTAATCGATCCTTCGGAAGCTAATAAATAGATTTTGGTGGTTTTATGGAAAAATTATTAGAAGTTAAAAATTTATCAATATCTTTTACACAATACGTTCAGGGATTGAACAGGCATGATTTGCGGGTAATATCAGATTTGACAATTGATGTCAACAGCAGTGAAATTGTTGCAGTATTAGGTTCAAGCGGTTCGGGAAAAAGTCTTCTGGCCCATTCCATTTTAGGTATTTTACCATATAATGCACATGTTACGGGTGAAATTAAATACAATGGAAAAACACTTAATCAGGAACTGAAAGAAGAGTTAAGAGGAAAAGAAATCTGTCTGATACCTCAGTCGGTAAATTTCCTTGACCCCCTTATGAAAGTATCCGAACAGGCTATCGGCGAATGTAAGGATGATGATGAGCATAAAGAGAAAAAAATAAGGCAGAGAGAAATCTTTGACAAATACGGACTGGATGAAAGTGTAGATGACATGTATCCATTTGAACTGTCCGGAGGAATGGCCAGAAAAGTACTTTTATCTACCGCACTGGTTGGAAATCCTAACCTACTGATTGCAGATGAGCCGACACCCGGCCTTGACGCAAAAAGTGTTGAGGAAACGATTCAGGACATTATAAATTTAAAGAAAGAAGGTAAAGGAGTTCTGCTTATTACCCACGAAATAAACGTTGCTTTAAAAACTGCAGATAAAATAGCTATTTTCTATTCAGGATATGTTATTGAAATAAACAAGGCAGAAAACTTCAACAGTGCAGATACTGTATTGCACCCATATACAAAAGCACTGATTAATGCATTACCTGTAAACGGCTTTAAATTTACTGACGGTGTTCAGCCGCTGGAAGAAACCCTAGGATGTCCATACTGGGAAAATTGTCCCGACAGATTTGACAAATGTGAAAATCACAAACCTGACTTAGTTAATCATGATGGAATAATGATTAGATGCTTTAAATATGAGGAGGCTGACAATGGAGCTTAAAGTAGAAAATGTGTCTTTTTCATACAATAAAAAAAGACAGATATTAAAGGATGTCTCATTATCTGTCAGCAGTAACAGTGTTGTAGGTTTAATTGGAGACAGCGGAAGTGGTAAAAGTACATTATGCAAAATAATCGCAGGATATATTTCCAATTATAAAGGCAGTGTAACTATTGATGGTGAAAAAATACCTGACAAGGACTATTATCCTGTACAGCTGATTTTCCAGCATCCGGAAAAAACTATGAATCCTAAATGGAAGATGAAAAAAGTATTAAATGAATCATGGACTCCTTCCCAGGAGCTGAAAGATACTTTTGGACTCAAGGAAAACTGGCTGAACAGATGGCCAAGCGAACTTTCCGGTGGGGAATTACAGCGTTTCAGTATAATAAGAGCCCTGAATCCTAAAACAAAATTCATCATTGCTGATGAGATAAGTACAATGCTTGATGCCGTAACACAGGTGCAGATATGGCAATCTCTAATTAATCATTGTAAAGCTAATAATATTGGAATTCTAGCTGTTAGCCATGATATAGATTTGCTTAATATCATTTGTGACGATATTTTATATTTTAAAGATATTAACAATCTTTAATTTTTTATTTTTTTTAAACCGACCATAACCAAAAATATTTAAGTGTCTTAAAACATACAGATTCATGTTGTAAAGTAAAATAGTGATTATATTTGTATATATTTAACAATTTATCATTTTTTAAAAAAATATAGGCAAAATTGATGATTTTACAATATAATATAGTATTCGTCAAAAAAGTATTCGAGATGAAAAAATGAACGAAACGATAAAAATTTTAACAATTCAGGACATATCATGTTTTGGACAATGTTCAATAACAGTTGCACTTCCAATTGTATCTGCCTTTGGAATAGAAACAGCTATTCTTCCTTCCGCTGTTCTCTCAACACATACCGCAGGATTTTCAGATTATACAGTTAGAGATTTAACAGAAGACCTCCCTGCAATCCGAAAGCACTGGGAAAAAGAAGAAATATATTTCGATGCAATATATACTGGATTTATAGCATCAATGGAACAGTTGGATTATATTAAAGAAATCATAGACTCAAGATTAAAGTCTGATGGACTTGTATTTGTCGATCCGGCAATGGCTGATCATGGTGAATTCTACAACGGATTCGACCAGGAATTTGCAGATAAAATGGGTGAGCTCTGTAAACTCGGAGACTTTATCCTTCCAAACACTACAGAAGCATGTTACTTATTGCATAAACCATGGAAAGAAGAATTTTCAAAAGAAGAAATGCTGGAAATGGCTGAAGAGCTTTCAGCATTCACAAAAAGACATGTCATCTTAAAAGGAGATACACACAAGGACAGCGAGCTTGGAATGATTGTTCTTGACAAAATTGAAAATTCATGTGAGATAGTATATAATGACAAAATAGATTATGTATCTCATGGAACCGGTGATGTTTTTGTCTCAGCTTTTGTAGGATCTGTAATGAACGGTAAATCTCCGGAATCTTCTGCAAAAATAGCCGGTGAATTCACCAAAAAAGCAATAGAAAAAACTGTTGGTGATGAAAATCACAAATACGGAGTTAAGTTTGAAAAAGTAATTCCTGAATTGTATGGGTTGTTTGATTCATTCTAAATTCTAAATTTTAAAAACCATCACTTTAAATATTTAATTTTATGTTATAGCTATTGGAAAATGAAACTGATATTTGATTTTCTAAAATAGCAATGCTTTCTTCTATAGCTGATTATTGATAGTAATTTCATTTAATATTACATTTTGAATATTGATTGATTTGTCAAGTCTATTGTTCTGTAAGATTAGATTTTGGGAACAGATACAAATGGGTCAATCCGATATTTGTAATCTTGGTCTTCTTTGGTTGTTTTTGGAGTTATACTCATTTGAATTTGTCTTTTATTTATATCTAGACTAGTATTCAATGGAGTATAATTAATTTTCATATTTATCAGCTCAGAATAATCAATAGGAGGAAGAAGGTACATTTTTTCTGCAGAAATTCGAATGGCAAGACAAAATTTGATAAATCGCACTTTAGTAACATTGTTTGAAAATTATAATTGTTTAAATCAATGCACCTTCACTATATACTCTAATAAAAATGATGATGATAATTTTAGTGAAAATTATTAGATTAATTCTAAATATAACACTGTTATATTTCTAGAATAAAAAAAATAAAATATCCTTGTTTTAATGGAATATAGCTTGCAATACAAGGAATTCAAATTCAAAAAGAATTTAACCAAAAGTCGTAATCCTTATTTTAATGGAATATAGCTTGCAATAAGTCAATCAGGACTGAAAAAAGAATCGGTCAATTAGTCGTAATCCTTATTTTAATGGAATATAGCTTGCAATAAGATAGATTAAAATATCATATTGTAGATAAAATGTCGTAATCCTTATTTTAGTGGAATCTAGCTTGCAATATGAATTCCCGTATTCTGAGGTGTCAAAAATGAGTGTCGTAATCCTTATTTTAGTGGAATCTAGCTTGCAATGGGTGAAAGAGCCAAGCTTGATGAGTTCAAATACTAGTCGTAATCCTTATTTTAGTGGAATATAGCTTGCAATAATCCACATTACTTTGATTTGGGTGATATAATAATGTCGTAATCCTTATTTTAGTGGAATCTAGCTTGCAATAGAGTAATATTTAAAATGTACTCAAAGGGATATAAAGTCGTAATCCTTATTTTAATGGAATCTAGCTTGCAATATAGTAGGGATAAAAGAAGTTTTCAGTGGTTAGAAGGTCGTAATCCTTATTTTAATGGAATATAGCTTGCAATACTCCTTGTTTTATATTTTAGGAGGAATACAAATGGTCGCAATCCTTATTTTAGTGGAAATTCATTTGCAATAAAGATACAATTAGGTTACTTTGTTTACTGAAACAGTCGTAATCCTTATTTTAGTGGAAATTCATTTGCAATTTAAAAATTGGTTATGTTATCACCATAATAATTTTGTCGCAATCCTTATTTTAGTGGAATATGGCTTGCAATAAAAAATAAAATTAATAAATATTGGTATATATTGAAGTCGTAATCCTTATTTTAGTGGAATATAGCTTGCAATACCCTTGTATGTCATCATCACGATGGTACAAATGCGTCGTAATCCTTATTTTAGTGGAATCTAGCTTGCAATATCTCAACGAATAAAACTGGATTAGTAGAAGAAGTGTCGTAATCCTTATTTTAATGGAATATAGCTTGCAATGAAAGTGAAAGAATATTTATGTGTAGAAATGAATGGTCGTAATCCTTATTTTAATGGAATATAGCTTGCAATCTTATTAACAAAGATTTAGACAGTTAATAGTGTATATTAACTGTAATAATAACAATAGGTATGATTTAAGAGCTTTCATACAAAATTGTTTGATTTAATGAAGATAGAGTTCATTATGAGTTTTATCTTCTTATATCATTTTTAAAACAAATACCAATACTAAAATCATTTTAAGTGAAGAGAAAGGTCCTAAAATCAATACTTTTCAATTCTGTTAATAGAACAGTTTTATAATTTTCCTATGTCCTAACTATTTTAGTTTTAGAATCAAATGATAATACTGAATTAATTACAATGTCGTCAGGTTAAGATTTTTTCATGATTTTTTCTCCCATTTTTTGATACATCATTTATAGATTTATTTTTTTTTTAGAAAGTTGGTTTGTATTCTGCTGTGTATTTTGGTTTAAGTAGTTTTTTCTTTCTTTGATATTTTTTGGGTTCTTTTA
>CADBPS010000004.1 GCA_902796575.1 uncultured Methanobrevibacter sp.
CATGCAAAACAGGACAACAAACACTTGAACTTAACGAAACGAAAGAATTAACAACGCTAGATTCCTTCGCTTAATCTAGCACCCTATCTTGTATAATGCATACATCACTTCTTTTGCAGTTAAAGTATTAAAGTCATTTTCCAATTCCCTAACAATTCTAATTGCCTCCGGATTGGTTATTCACTTACAGCAATTATATGTGGCCGTTTTTAAATTATTCATATACTTTCTCTTTATCAGTTGTATGTCAGACATATTTATTATATCAAAGAATATCTGAATGAAAAAATATAATGTGTATCGGAAATAGATGGAACAAATTTTTATGAAATCATTAATACCAAAAAAATTCATTATCAAAAATAAACATAATATTACAATTTAAATAGCATATAATCCAATCCTGTCCAGTATCACGGACAGACTGACTAAAAAGATTCGTTTAAATATTATTAATCTGGTCTATTGATATGATTCCTTCAATAACAAAGTTTTCGTCTACAACAGGAATTGATGATATATCAAATCTGCGCATCATGCGGGAAATGTCCTCAATTGAATCGGAAGAGTGACAGAATTTAACTGTTGTTGTCATTATATCCCTGAGATTATCTGAATTAGTAGCAATTGACTTTGATAAATCCCAGCTCGTAACAATCCCAATCAGTTTATTGTCATCAGTAACAACAGGAATATGAGTTACATTCTTATCAAGCATGAGTTTTGCTGCATTTTTTATACTGTCTTCTTCTTTAATGGTTGGTATATCAGTATCCATTAAATCTGAAACAATATTGTCCGATAAAAATTTTGAAATAAGATAATTTAACTGTCCCTTCTCAAGCAGAAATGCATCATGGCCGTAATTGGATTTGATTTCTGAAAATGAAACTTCAACATCATTTGCATTTAATGCGGTTAATATTTCAATACTTTGTTCTGTAGGATATAACCAATCAGAATTAACAGATATTACTTCCAATTTTGTTTTAACATCTTTAAATCCTTCAATTAATGATTTATTAATAGCTAAATCAAATAAATCAACCGCTTTTGTAATGTAGACATAACTGTTGGCATCAAATCGTTTTACGAAACTTTCACCCTGATGGTGCAGGTAACTTTCAACCTGGAAATCAAGTGATAAATCATAGCTGATTTCATTTTTATCCTGTAAATCACGTCCGAATTTAATGTACATTGACTCATCACTTAGATATGTGATATGTGCAACCATACGGGCTACTGACAATCCGCTTTTAGGCAGCTTTCCAGTATTGTAATAGTTACCGTGATTCCAGTTCGGGTCTGAAAATATTGACTGGCGTCCAACCTCATTAAAGGCAATCTGCTGAGGAGATGATCTTGCTGTAGTGGCCATCGGAATTGCTTTTTTCATCATGTCTGGATATGTTACTGCCCACTGTAAAACCTGCATTCCACCCATTGAGCCACCGATAATTGCATATAACTGATTTATTCCGAACGAATCAATTAATTTTTTTTGAACGTTAACCATATCCTTGATGGTTATTACTGGAAAATCAAGACCATATTCATGGCCGGTTTTTGGATTAATTGAACTTGGACCTGTTGTTCCTTTACATCCTCCAAGTACATTGGAACATATTATGAAATATTTTTCGCTGTCAAGTACTTTACCCGGACCTATAATTATATCCCACCATCCGGGCTTTTTATCTCCCAGATGCCATCCTGCAGCATGGGCATCACCGGTTAATGCATGACAAATCAGTATTGCATTGCTTTTCTTGCTGTTCAGTTCACCATATGTTTCGTAGGCAACTGTTATTTCTTCCAATACCTTTCCGCTTTCCAGTTTGGTAGGCTCCTCAATATCAAAAAATTTCGTTTCAACAATACCCACTGAATCATTATGCATCTAATCACCTTAATTTTTCAATAGCTTCTTTTGCAGCTGCTTGTTCGGCTTCTTTTTTATTTTTACCTGTTCCTTCACCCATTTCTTCATCATTAAGATGAACTACCACTATAAATGTCTTGTCGTGAGGAACACCTTCTTCACCAGTGACTTCATATTCTATTTTCATCTCGTGAGAGTCACAGTATTCCTTCAGTTCGGATTTGTAATCATAAAAAAATATTTTTTCATCATCAATATATCTGAATATTATTTTGGATATGAATCTTTTTGTGTACCTTAATCCCTGATCCAGAAATAATGCTCCTAAAAAGGATTCAAATATGTCTGAAGTTATTGCCTGTATTTCATTTTCTGTCAGGTTCATTTCATCAGCCGATACTCTAAGGTATTCATCCAGGCCCAAATCATGGGAATAATTAATTAATGCTGACTGGCATACAAAATTTGCTCTAAGCTTTGTCAGTTTGCCTTCCCCATATTTTGGATATTTTTTATAGAGATATTCTGCAACCAGCATATTTAAAATAGAATCTCCCAGAAATTCCAGACGTTCGTAGTCATATTTAAGTCTGTGAACTATAGCATATGATGAATGCGTGAAGGCTATTTTATAGTAGTCTTCGTTATTCGGCTCTATAGAAAATTTTTCAAATAAATTCATAAAACAACACTTTAAATTTAAAATCCAATTATATTTATGATATTCAAATTATATAAATTTCATCATATATAACAATTGTGATAAAATAATACTCACCAAATGCTCTTACAATTTCTTTATATAATACTGCCGGTCAAAAAAATAAACAGGGACGTGAATAAAATGATTTTGAACTGGAAAGAAAAAATAACAGAAATAGATCCTGAAATTAAATTCAGAAACCAGGGCGGATGGTTAAAAACAGTAGAAGAACTGGATAAAAGTGTGACTAACGGATATTCACTTGTAGGTGATTTTGTAAAATCCGGAGACTTTGAAAATGAGTACCCTGACGGACTTTATCTTGACTGCAACAAAGAAGGATCATCAAAAAAACCACAGATTGATTATAGATTATTTAAATTTGAAAACGAAAAAGTAAGACTATTGGATTTAGTTATAGATGCACAAAGAAATTGGGCGCTGGAATTATGGGATGCAGTAGAAGAAAAACTGTAAAATTAATAAAAATGTTAATCATCACCAGTAACACATAAAAAAAAGATATCAATAAAGTTATTGTAAAAATTTCTATCAAAAAATAGTTTTAAGGAAGATTAATTAAATAATCTTCAATGAGATTCAGCCAACTTAAACTAATCTTTGTCTAGTAGTTGGTTTTTTATTCTGCCAGCTGTATCTCCTTAATTTACTAGATTTACCAAATCCACAAGAAGCACAAACTTTCTTACGAACGTGATAAGTGTTTCTACCACATCTTCTACATCTAATATGGGTTTTTTTATTCTTTTTACCCATTGATGGAGTACCCTTAGACATTGATACACCTCCTCCCTAATTTAATGAAAAAACAACTTTAATAATAAGATTAAACAATTA
>CADBPS010000005.1 GCA_902796575.1 uncultured Methanobrevibacter sp.
GTCAATAACATGAAAAACGTTGATTTTGAAAAGTACGGAAAATATTTCAATATAGCACTGGCAGGAAAATAACTGCTGACATATATAAATGAATATTACTGAAGATAAACATAATATGACTGTTGATTTAGAAAATACATTGGGGTGTTAGATATGAATTGTCCATTTTGTAGTGAGAAAATGAATGAAGGGGATTTAAAGTGTCCGGGATGCAGACGCAGGATTATTGATACTAATTATTTTGATAATATGGATAAAATTGAGGAAAAATACGGCAAAACGGAATTATCACACTTATCCAGAGAAAAATTAGATTTCGAGGAGGTAGTAACAATTCTTACTTTAATTGATAGGGTTGACCGCCATTGTGGTGACAGTTCATTGTATAGCCAGTGCAGGGAAGATGGTACCTTTTCTAATTTACGCAACCGATTACGTGAACTGAAAAAAAATCAGACATCCAAAGATAATAATTAAACACAAATTATATATCTGATAAATCATAATACTAACAATCATGGAATATGAAGCATTCAAACTAAAAAACATAATATTTACAAACAGGTATCGACTGGGACATTACTCTTTTTCATTTTCTAATAGAAACGACTCACTTAATAAATTAATCATCCTTGATGTGGGAAATATTACACTTACAGTCGCACAATTTTTTAAGTATCGTGAATTAACTTCACCCCAATCGTCTGTCGAAGAATATATCCACAAATTAATATCCAAGACTTCAGATCCATATATTCTTGCAAGAGTAGCCAGTAAAAGGAAATGGTATCTATATGATGAAATAGTTCCTGTTATGATTAATGGTAAGGAATATAATTTTAAAATAGATGGAATTGGCGAATGGGCTGTTAAAATATCTATGGAAGTTACTTATGATGAAATTGCAGCTTCACAAAATCCCTTGGAAAGAATACTGAAAAATGTAATCGAAATAGAATATTCCTACAAATTTAATGACGAATACCTGCTTGAAGAAATCGACAAAAAATGGGAAGAAGAAATTGCATACAAAAAATTCATTAATGATGAAGTTTTTAAGGAAGATGAAGAAATACTTAGAAAACGAAGGGAACTTGAAGAGTTTTTAAAAAAAGAAATTGACTAGTAAATCATTATTTTCCTGTAAAAAACAGCTATTGAAGATTTTTAAAATAACTTTTCATATGCAGCTATTGCCGAGTAATATTAAAATATTGTTGAAAAAATGAGTGTAATAAGTATTTTCATTGTTAAAATGAATTCCATTATCATAAGAATAATTTTAAAAGTTTCAAATTTGATAAATACTTTAAAATTTTATATACTTTGGTGATTAAAAGTACATATGATATGATGAAAATCACTAAAATATTACTTATTATATTAATTTTATTAATTATTGCTGCGGGAGCTGCAACTTTAATACAGTATATTCCCCAGAAAAACACACAGACTTTGGATGAATATACAACAGTAATCGGAAATAACTCAAACGGTACTGTTTATAAAATAACCTGCGGTAATAACTCATCAAGTGATACTGCAATAATGATATTGGGCGTTCACAGTCTTGAAAGCGGTATTCATAATGCTACAAATGAGACAATAATGAATTTTACCAAAGCAAACAGTCTCAATAAAAAGTTTATTGTATACTTCATTAAACTTAATTTTAATGACAGCGGAATGAACACTAGTGATTACGATACCAACAGGCACATGGGAGAGATGCTGGCCAATGAATATGTTGTTCCGGATATTGAAAAATATGATCCATATATTGTTGTTGATGTTCATGAAATGGAAAAATACTGGACCACTCAGAGATATGTTGGGGTTATTAACAATAAATCAAGTGTAACAATGGAGTATGCCCATTTATTGAGAGATAATTTAAGTTATCCGATAGTTACAGTCAATGGAGGTACTTCACCGCAGTGGGTAACAATACCTATTACAAAAAATAATCATACTGTAATCTTATTTGAAACCGCTCAGGCAGACAGTCAGTATAACAAAACACAAACTGCAAGAAATCTGGTTGGCACAATTGACAGTTTACCGGTTTACTGAAACATTGTTTTCAAAGATATGATTTGATATAATTATTTTAATGATGGAAAATGCTGTGATTTCATAATTTCAGTTTATAATCATTTCTTATAATAAAGTAAACATATAATAACAACTCTGTTATAACATATTAGTATGAATATGCAGGTGTATCAGTTGGTGGTCAGTCAACATATAGATACAATCAGATAGGAAATCAGGATTGGTACAGTCGTGAAGTTACTAATCTTGCTACCGGTGAAAGTGTAATGGTATGCGGTGAAGATAAGAAAGCGGTAGACTATATTGCAGACAGTATAATATTCAGTGGTGAAAACACTACGGCTAACAATACTAATAATGCAAATACTAATCATATTCAACATTCCAACAATACTAAAACTGATAATAACACTCCTGTCGCATTCACTGAAGACGGACAGCCATTATATACTCAAAAAGAAGTAGATGCATATATTAACGGTAAGCATCAGGGATATACTGATATGCAGTGGGCATGGGAAGATCAGGCTCCAGTTGAAACACCGGCGGAGGAGTCTCAATCTCAGTTTCAAAGTCCGATAGAGACGGTTGAAGGTTAAAATGAGGGTGCAATTTAAAGTAAGATGAAAATATTCCGAATTTTCAAATTGAATAGTTACTACTGCGGGAGTCAGATAATGTTAGGGATATGTCGATTAAAAGTACAGTCTTTATACAACAATAAATGACAGCTATTATTTTGGGACAAAAAGGAATGAACATTTATAATATTCTGCTTTAAAGAATAACTTTGCAGTAATATCTTTATAAACAAATTGAAATATAAATTAACACATGCACATGCTAGCTAGTTTTGACTGTAAATTTAGAACAAACCAGGATAAAATTGAAGGAATACTTCAGCATTTTGAACTTCGAAAGATTCAAGCTACATTATATGTTGGTGAATTGGATAATAATGAACGAAAAACATTAGTAAAAAATATCAATGAAATAATAAAAGAAAAAGACAGTATATTAATAATTCCCCTTTGCCAAAAATGCTATTTGAAAAAAGAGTATTGTGGACGTGAAATCAAGTTCAAAAATGATTTATATAGGGTGTACTGATGAAGTTGGTAATAGATGGATATAACAAGTCAATTCATAAAAAAGACAATCGGATTGTTATATATGAAAAGGATAAAATTATAGATACCGTTAAGGCAGATTTAATTAATGATATAATAATTATTGCAAAAGGCTACATAACATTTGATGCCATGAATTTGATAGCTGAAAACAATATAAAATTGATAGCTGTCAATCCACGAGGACAGTTAACCTACACTTTGGAATCCCCCGATTGGGAAAATGTAAAAGTAAGAAAAGAACAATACAAATTAAGTGAAAATAAAAAAGGTCTTCAAATTTCAAAAGAATTAATAATTTCAAAGATAAAAAATCAGAAAGCAACATTAACAACATTAAACAAAAACAAACAGCTTAAACGGGTTTTAAATCACAGACAAAAAATTAGTGAATGCATTAATCAAATTTTGGATTTGAATATATATGGAAACAATGATGAACTGAGAATGAAAATCATGGGTATTGAAGGAAAAGCATCAAACGAATATTGGAACGGAGTTAAATATTTTATTCCAAAAGAAATCGGATTTGAATCAAGAACCAAAAAGCCTACAGATTTGTTAAATTCAATGCTTAATTATGGATATGCAATACTTGCAAGTGAAATAACAAAAAGCATATTGACACATGGCTTGGATCCGTACTGTGGATTTTTACATTTTGATAGATATGGTCGTACAAGCCTAACATTTGATTTGATAGAACCATTCAGACAGCAAATCGTTGATAAAACCGCAATAAGTTTGATAAATAGAAAACAAATTAGTGCTGATGATTTAGATAAAAGAAATAATACAATAAAATTAGAAGCAAGAAAGATAATTGCTGGAAAAATATTGGATAAGATTTACTCGACAATTACATACGATGGTAAAATAGTTAGCTATTCTGATTTAATTCAAAAGCAATGTGATGAGATAGTAAAAGTATTGTTGAATAATGGGAAGTTTGAGGGATTTTACCTTCGATGGTGAGGAAACCTAAAGCATTTTTTGCTCGAAAAATCATGTCCTCAAAATTGATGAAAATAAGACCTGTATTAGATTAATTTTATCTGATTTGCGGAAACCCATACCAAAATGTAACATGAAATTTGATGTCCTCACAACTTTTTTAAAAGAAGAAATATAAAGATGTTAAATGGATTACTGGAGGAATATTATATAGTGTTTAAAACGAATGTTTTGTAAGGTAATATTCAAAAC
>CADBPS010000006.1 GCA_902796575.1 uncultured Methanobrevibacter sp.
AATAGCTGCTGATTCATATGTAACAATAACTTTAAATGAAATACTTTATATAATATCAGTTAAGGTGTAAATATGACAGATTCCATGAAACTGCATTTAGAGAGCATAGGCCCCATTAATGAAGCCGATATTAACATTTCAAATATCACAGTAGTTGGAGGGTATAATTCAACAGGTAAATCAACACTGTCCAAAGTATTATATTCATTTTTAAGGGCAAATTCATTTAATCGTCAGGAAATTGCATATAAAAGTATTTCAAAATTAATATTTCGTGAATACAGACGTGTTTCAAGACATCTCAGCCCTGAAGATGCAGATAAAATTAAAAGACCATCTTTCAGAGTTCTAAGAGACTGCGAATATTATGATGTGCTTTTTGATTTTTATGAAAATATGAAATTACTGATTCAGGAATTGGAATTGGAAAGACAGTACAGTAAGAGATTTAAAACCATTGATGAACTGATTCGTATTTACGAAGAAAATTCAACTGAATTATATATTTCCTTAATGAGAACTCTTATGGAATCGGAATTTTCATCCAATAATTTTAACTGTTATATTGATATTAACGGCAATATTGTTGATTTTAAGCATTATGATTTTAATGACAATGAGGCTTTCTCATTATCCGACGGCAGCATAATTGTTGATGATGTTTTTTATATTGATTCTCTCTCCATTTTAGATACGTTTGACAGGCACAGATTTCTGGACATGAAATCCCCCAATCATCTGGAACATTTAAAAAAGAATCTGGTTGACAAAGACAAAGATGTTTTTGATGATAAAATCAACGAGAACATTATTGAACTGGAAAAAGAAATAACAGATATTATTCATGGGAAATTCGTATTTGAGCGTGGGGAATTAAAATTTATTTCAGAAAAAAATTTCCGCTCCGATATGCAGAACACCGCATCAGGTACAAAACAGATCGGTCTTATCCAGCTGCTTCTTGCCAACCGCAAGCTCAGCAATTCCTTTTTAATAATTGATGAACCTGAAGTTAACCTCCATCCGGAATGGCAGTTCAAACTGGCTAAAATACTGGTTTTAATTTCAAAAAAATTAAACATATCCATTTACATTAATACTCACAGTCCACTGTTTATAGAATCCGTTCATACTTATGCTGATTATTATGATATTTTAGATAAAACCACATACCATTTAACCAAACTAGAAGATAATAAAGTCAATATTAAGGAAGTTGAAGAAAATAACTTATCTGAAATTTATGATAATCTTGGAAAACCTTATTTTGACATGGATATTCTGAGGCTGGAAAAAGAGCTTGATTAGGTGATAATATGAAACAGCTCAACAATAAGGACTTTATTGATTTTTTAAGCTCTTTTAAGGATGAGTATTACTGTCCGGTCAGTGAAATATCCCGTGCCAAAACTGGCCGCAAACAGATTTTAATTGAAAATAATTTTAAAATGCTTTCTTTTGATGATATGTGCAAGAAATATGATTTAATTAAAAATAATCTTCCAAAAACAATGGATGCCATTCATTTTGAAGTTGATGAAAACGATAAGCTTACCTTATATCTGATTGAATTTAAAAACTTCTCAATTGAAAATACGAAATCCACATATCAGGAAATTGAGGCATTACACAAAAATCTTGAGAAAAAAAATACCCGAAGAATTGATCCCTACAGTGATGAAAAAATTATTTCAAACAATTTTGTGATAAGATTCAGCCGTATAAAAGATCATTTCATTGACAGCATTGAATTTGACCTTAGAATGAAACCTCTTGAATCAATACTTGTCAGCCTGCCATGGTTGTATAAAGAATATTGCAAAGCTGAAAAAATCGCCGAAAAAGACATTAGAAAGTTTCTGGACAGTATTGATATCAGACTGGTTGTTTTTATTAACCGTTATGCTCCCCGAAGAAATGTTTCTGCCGACAGATTATCTGCCCATAGAATTGACAATGCCCTGAAAAACCAGTACCACAGACTCTTCTTGTCAGGCGTTATAGCTGATGATAATGAATGCATTTTATCCCGTGACAGATTCAGCTATTTCATTAAAAAGGAAAAACTAACAGAAATTTTTTAAAAAAATGCTGAGAATTATAATACCCTCCTGAAGTTGGGCATTTCCATACTGTTATAATAATTATCATCTTCAGCCGAAACCCCGCCACATTAAAAAAACATGACAAAGTTATACTTTCCTAACACAAACTGTTTGACAGTGAAACAATAATATTTAGAAATTTTTACTTTCCCTAAAGATATTGTACGGATATTGCCTGAAAAAATTCATAAAATATGGGAAATATTAAAAAATAGCTGCTGTTTCACAAATTATTTAACCTATCCGTTTGATAACTATTAACTGTCCTGAATTATATTTTAAAGGGTTTCATGAAAATTCATCGGAGATAATAATTATGAAAAAAACAAAAGTTATATGCAGTATAGGTCCGGCATCTGATTCCTGTGAAGTTATGAGTGAAATGGTTAATAATGGAATGGACTGTGCACGTATTAACCTCAGTCATGCAACATATGATAGTATAGTAAAGACAATAGACACAATACGGAAAGTGCGTGAAATATGCAATGTCCCTGTAGCTATTATGTATGACACCAAAGGACCTGAGTTTAGAACACTGAAATTCAAAGACAACGGAGTAATTCTTGAAAAAGGCGATACAATCAGAATGTCCAAAAGCTGCATACTTGGAGATGAAAATGAATTCGGAGTCAACCACAGTGAAGCAATCGATGCTATTGAAATAGGTGATAAAGTGCTTATAGATAATGCACTGCTTGAACTAGAAGTAACCGACAAAAAAGAGGATTATGTTGAATTAAAATCTTTGGGAAAGGGCAAAATCCAGAATAACAAAACAATCAATGTTCCGGGTGTTGATTTAAAACTGGATTTTATGAGTGAAGTTGACAGAAAAGATATTGCCTTTGCTGCAAAACATGCATGTGACTATCTGGCCCTGTCATTTGTAAATACAAGAGAAGACGTAATGGAAGCCCGTAAGATAATTGAAGAATCAGGAGGAGATGCTCTTATCATTTCAAAAATTGAAAGCAGCATAGGAATTAAAAATATTGACGATATAATTGATGAATCAGATGGAATTATGGTGGCTCGGGGAGATTTAGGAGTGGAACTTCCTATGGAAGAGCTTCCAATGCTTCAAAAAAACATTATTAAAAAGTGCCGTGAAAAGGGCAAATTTGCTATTGTAGCTACTGAAATGCTTGCTTCCATGCATGAAAATCCAAGACCTTCAAGAGCAGAGGTTTCGGATGTGGCTAACGCCATACTGGATGGAACAGACTGTGTAATGCTTTCCGGAGAAACCACAGTTGGAAAGCATCCTGTAGAATCTGTTGAAATAATGAGCAGAATATGCAGGCACGTTGAATCAACAATTGACTATACAAAACATACCTCTTACAAAGGAATAATTGGCATCAGCGATACAATTGCCAAACTGGTAGTGGAAGCTGTTGAATACTCGGATATTAAACTGATTGTTACAACTACAATGACAGGTTTTACAGCTCGAAAAATCAGTAACTGGAGGCCAAACTCCATAATTTTAGCCTGCTGTCCCTCCAACCATATTGCAGAAAAGGTCGTTTTAAACTTTGGTGTTAAAACAAAAATAACCCACATCTACGATAACACTGATGAAATGGTTGAAAATGCCAGACAAATAGCTAAAAAAGAGTTTAATTTAAATGAAGGAGATTTAATTGTTGTTACCGGAGGATTTCCATTAGGTAAAGCTAGAAGAACCAATTATTTAAGAATTGTGGAAATATAATTACTTCTCATATCTGAAATCAGCCCAATTTTTACAATATTTTTCCATTTTTCCACCAATTAAAATATGAATAAACCATCAGCTTTAGTCGTTATTTTTCTCTCCCACGAATTAATATAAGTTATGATAATTTTAATTTCCAGATTAGACTTACTTTAATTTATATAAAAAATATAATAAACTATAAAACAAGATACTTAAACATTAATAGTGCTCAAAAGAGAAATGATATGATGATACCTAGAATAAACGAGAAAGAATACAAGAGATTATATAGTGAAGAAATAAATAAACAAACATCCTGGATTTTAAGAAGCAATTTATGTGTTAATCTATTTATTAATGATATTTTCGAGGAGAATAAATTTCTTGAAATGATTGTTTTTGATAAAGAATATGATATTTTAAAAAATGATTCATCAAAAACATTTACAGATAATATACGAGAATATTTCGATCACAAATATGCTGTGAGTTTAAGAAAAAATGTTTCACGAATCGAGGCACCTGAGACAATATCGGGGATTATGAATTTCCCATATTTAAACTGGAACCAAGTAGGAGAATTTATTGAAAAAATCCCTGATAATTGGACATTATTTATAATTAATCCTATTTTAATGAGATATAGTGAAGGAAGTATAGGATTATTCTTTACTCCAAAATATTGTGATAATTACTATATTGGAGAGGTTAATAAATTCATTCAGTCAAAAACAGGTTATCCATTATTTTTAGAATATGCTAAAGAAGACTATGTTAAAAAAATTATATACAATAAACCAGAATTATCACTTGAAAATTATATTAAAGAAATGAAAGCATGGGGAAAAAATAAAGGATTATCCAAATTACTTGATTTTTGGAAAAATAATGATTGTGTAGAAATTGATTCATTTGAAGATAGTTTTAATGATTATAAAGATGATATACCCTACTTGATATGGCACGATATTAATCTTATAACTATTGAATCAAATATTCCTTTCGAGTTAATTCATGAAGAAAACGGAGAAATATTAGGCCCATATAATCTGTTTTGTCTGGACAAATCCTTTAAAGTAGCAGATATTGACAATACTGTATTAAAATTAAATAGTTCACAGATTGATGATTTACTTGAAGGAAAGTATGATTTTAAATTAACTGAGTAACATTTACTATTTCAGGAAATAATATTACTTCAATATATTAAAACAATCATAAAATCCATATTTCTAATGTTAAGGCAATATTGCCCTTATAATGTAAAAATTATCCCATTATAAAGGAAATTATTTAAATAAAAATCAACAAACCATATTTTAACTAAAATCAGAACATTGGTGGACAGAAATGTCAAATTTAAATTTAAAAATTAATAACTTCGGACCGATAAAACATGCCAGTATTGAATTAAAAAAACTTAATATCATTGCCGGAATCAATGGAAGTGGAAAAACAACTTTAAGTAAATTATTATACTGTTTTTTAGAATCAAATTCCAATGAAGGAGATTACTTGGCAAATAAAAGCATTTATAATAGATTTAAATCCATGATTGATATTTTAAAAAAAGAACTCAACTCAAATAGAGAAAGTCGGATAAAAGTTGAAGAATTATCAGACAATCTTCCGGATTTAAGAGATGAAAATTTCAACACAAAACTAAAAACAGTCATCAGCAAAGTAAAGATAATTATCAGCAATTCCAAACTTCAAACTAAAAATAAACACCTTGAAGAAATTTCAAAGATAGAAAAATCTCTGAAAATAAATAATAATGAACGTAGAAAGTTTTTTTATATTAGTAGCGCATTATTAAAATCAGAATTCCATATTAATGATTTAAAGATAAATAAAAACAGCAGTGTTTATTTTTACACACAGCAAAAAAACTGCGAATTTTCATGTGAACTTAACACAAATGACTCTAAAATAGGATTTAAAATCAATGAAGGAAATTTAAATTGCATAAATAATAAAAATATTATCAATATCAACTCAATATCCGCTTTTGACATTGAATATTTACCTAGAATTTTATACTTAAAAAAGCCCCAGCACCATTTAAGAGTTTTATCAAGAAATATGTATTTGACAAAAGAGGATAAGGATGTTTATGACTCACATTTTAATCAAAAAATCGATGCATGCACGGATAAAATAAATACATTGATTGGAGGTTGTATTTATTACAATATTTATGAAGAAGAATTTCTATTTAAAACAGACCATGGAGAGTACCATATGAAAAACACTTCATCCGGAGTTAAACAAATAGGAATAATACAGATACTGCTATCAAACAGAATATTGAATGAAGATTCGTTTTTAATAATGGATGAGCCTGAACTTCATATTCATCCCGAATGGCAAGTAAAATTTGCAAAATTAATTATTCTGTTAATAAAAGAACTGAATATTACCGTCTTTATTAATTCTCACAGCCCACAGTTTATCGAAGCTTTAGAAGTCTATTCAGCAAAATATGCTTTGAAAAATGAGACCAATTATTACTTAAGTCAAAAAGATAAAAATAGTGAAAAATATAATGTGAAAAACATCCTGCATGATAATCTTTATGAGATTTATAATAATCTTGGAGACTCCTATGATGTAATTGACAAAATTAGAGGTAAAAATATAGCAAATCATTTATAGGATATGATAAAATGGACAGTTCAGAAAAAATTGTTAGATGTTTAGATAGACAGTTAAACCAATATAAACAGCCAGTAACAGAATTATCAAAAACAGATGAAAATGATTTCATAATCAGCAATGCAATAATGTTTGATTGGGATGAAATATCAAAATTATATGATGGAGATGATTCATCAAGCGTAGATGCAATTTATTGTTTTATAGAAGATAATACACTAACATTATATTTTTTTGAATTTAAAAATTTTAATTTACATGATCCGTTTTTCGATGCTAAAAAACAGTTGGAATACCTTATTAATGATTTAGATGCATGTGTATTCAATTGCTGTTATCCTGAAGAAATGAGGAAATTAAAAAAGAAACTAATATCTAAAAAAGTAATTTCCTTAAAGACAAAACCTATGGAGAGTTTAATATTATTGCACAATGTTTTGAATGAAGCAGGAATCAGTTCAGAAGAAATAATTTCTGTTAAAAAAGAATATTATGTTGTATCAACAACACCATCAAGTGGAAATAAAGCTAATTGGCATAGAAGAGGAAGAAATAGGGAAATTTTTGGATTCATTGATAAAATAAAACCATTCCCTTTCATTAATGTAGATCACCTAAACAAAGAAACATTTTCATCACTGATTGATGAATTACAGACAAAAAACCAAATTAACACTTAATAGTGTAGCTAATAGAAATATTCGAATGTAAATTTTAACAAAATAGCTAAAATTTAATTTTCAACACCACCCATAATAAAAGGGATTTTACATTAAAAATCCCTGTTTCAAATAAACATACTTTATACTTTAAATCATTCAATTACAACTGTTTCACTGAATGTGTGGGTTTTTCCATCACTGCCACTAAATTCCACACTAATTTCATGTCTGCCGATTAAAGCCTGAATCATTTCAAATATCACTTTTGCCAGATTATCATCAACATCCCCGTCAAACACAATCCTGCCATCAATATAAACCTTTAAATGACCATTAGTAAAATTGAAACCAAAGAGATTATTTAAAGATTGCAGAGGAAATACTGTAGATTGACAGATTAGTCTGTTGTCAGATGCCTTGTTAGCCTGAGTTGTCTGTTTGATTGTGTATTATGATTATCATATCCTGCTGATGTTGCCAGAGTTACTTCATTGTCAATTGATGAAACATCTGGGATAATTTCATTATCAACTGGTGAATCAGCACCATTATCATCAGAATCACCATCAGGAACAGTACCGTTGTCTGTGCTGTCTGATGATATTATTGTTAATGCTGCGCTTACAGCATCAACATTATAACCCTCATTTTCAACATCAAAAACAGCAGTGTAATTGCCTGCATTCAGGTTTACAATCCATCCATCATCGCTTAGACAATAAAATGTATCGATTAAACTTTCATTTTCATATAGATTAATTGAAATGTTAGCATCAGCTATTGGAATACCACTTAATGTTGTGAAGTTAATATATCCCAATATACTTTGAAAATTGTTCTTGAGCAATAATTCAACATTCCTATGAATTATTTCAATTTCCCTATTAATGATTAAATCGGGCAACTTTTCAAAAAATAGTTTTATTTCAAAAAAAAATAACATAAAATTGTTAATATAATATATTATAATAAAATAAGTCTTTAATATAATATTAAACTAAAATACTATTATTCAAATATTTGAATACTCTTTTATATATATTAATTCAAATATTTAAACAAATTTTTATATAACAAAGTTCAAATATTTAAATAATGTTTTATATAGATTTATTTAAATATTTGAATAATTATTTATATACATTAATTCAAATATCGAACATATAAAAAAAGGAAGATTTCAATGATTGAAAAAAAAGAGTTAATTACAAATTTCATTAGAGATGAATTGACTGACGTTCCCAACATTTTAAATAATGAACTATCTAAAAATAATAAAAAATTCAATTCACGAGATGAATTAGAGGAAATTAAAGGATATTTAAATGCTTTTTTAAGTGAAGATACTTCAAATAAGGTTATAGTATTACCTGGTCTTAGAGGCATTGGAAAAACAACATTAATTTTACAGGCATATGAATACCTGTTAAAAGAAAAAAACATCCCCCCAAATAATATATTATACATTTCTTTTGATGATTTAAATGATTTAGTTGAATGCAATATAAGACAAATTGTTGAAATATATATAAAAACCGTATTCCATACAAATTTAAGAAATTTAAATGAAAAAGTTTTCATTTTCATAGACGAATCACAAATTGATAAAAAATGGGCTTTATCTGGAAAAGTTATATATGACAAATCATATAACATTTTCATGATATTTACAGGCTCATCAGCTCTTTATTTGGAACATAGCGATGATCTTGCAAGAAGAATGTGCAAAAAATCCCTAACACCACTAAGCTACACACAGCACCTGAAATTAAAGTATAATATTAATGCCAAAAATTTATCAAAGGATTTAAATGAATTGATATTCACAGGAGATATTACTAAAAGTGCATCTTCTGAAGTTATGACAAATAACTTATTAACCAACTGTATAGATTACTCTTCGACAGACTGGGATGAATATTTTAAATTTGGGGGTTTTCCAATATTTTTTGATAAAAATTCTCACCGAGAAATTCGTGAAAATCTGGTTGAAATCACACAAAGAGTCATTACAAAAGATATGCCTCAAATTAAAGATATTTCATCTGAAAATCAATCCAATGCGAAACGTATTTTAAGGTATCTTGCCCTCCAGCAGCCAGGTGAACTGACACAGGCAAATCTGGCAAATTATTTAAAAACATCAACTGCAAATGTGAATAAAATATTGGATCTGCTTGAGAAAACCCATTTGATTTTCCATTGTGAGCCATATGGTGGATCAGCCAAAAGAATTAAAAAATCATGGAAATATTATTTTGCGACAGCCAGCATCAGACATGCACTGTCATCCAAGGTTGGAAACCCATTGCTTGGGACTGAGGATTACGAAGGGATGCTTCTGGAAAATCTGATTGCATCGAACTTATTTAATTTGTCGAATAAGCAATTCACAGATTTCACTATATATTATGACGGTGACAAAAAAAGAAATGTTGATTTCCTGATTCAAAAAAATACTGAAAACATCATTCCAATTGAGGTAGGGCGTGGAACGAAAAAGAAATCACAGATTAAATATGCGATTAACAAATATGACTGTGAATATGGCATAGTAGTTGCAAATAACTACTCGTCTATAAAAAAAGACGAGGATATAATTTATATACCTCCAAAAACTTTTTCATTCCTGTAAAATTGTTATAAATAAAATCGGATTAAATTTCTTTATTATTAATCCTCTTTTAAATAGATTTTAAATTTAACGAAGATGTGAGTCCTTCCGTAATCATCCTTTTCCATATTTAAATCTACAATTTTACCATAGATTTCCTTACCGGCATCCATTAAATTAGCCAGAATTTTATTGTCGGATCTTGGAACATAACCTAATTTTTCCCCATTAAATTTAACTAAAATTGCATATTTATCATATTCGTTATCAGACTGGCGATACAAATCAAGTTTATCACCTTTTTCAAGTTTGGGAAATATCTCATTAATATTTTTAATATAATACAAACCGGCAACATTCAAGGTTATAAGATAAGTATCCTCAAGAAATGATTTCACCTTGCCCGTATGAATATGAGCAATGAATTTTTTTAAATCCCCGTCAGTTTTTTGGATGTCTGACATTTAAATCATACCCTCAATTTGTTTGCTGAGATTTTCTATTGTTAATTTTCTCTCTTCAATCAGTGATGAAAGCATATCCTTATATTCCTTTTTGCACTTTTCATCAGACAACAGCTTTTCCTTGTTGAAGGGATATTCTTTTTTCAAATCATTAATCTTATTTTCAAAATCCGTAACTGATAAAATCAAATCTTCAATCTGGCTTGAATCCTCTTCATCTCCGCAGAGATAATTCAGAGATTTTAACTTTCCCAAATCATTAGTGTTAAAAGCCATTGTGGCCTGATGAAAGAGATTTTTTTCATATGCCGACTGCTTTGGATTTAAATCAGGATGTAATTTTTTAACTAATTGTCTGTAAACTTTTTTTATTTCTTTAACTTCTTTTTCAGGTAGTTTTACAAACTTTTTATCCATAATATGGTTTAAATCATCAAGCTGAGCATCAATCTGCTTTTCATATTCATCAAATTCCCTGTTTAAAGTGTTTTCAATTTCATCAGGATTAATATCTTTTTCATGATTAATCTGAATCCTGATTAACTGGATTTTTCGTTTAAGTATCTTAATTTTCAATTCAAGTTTATACATCATATATTCATCAAAACCAAAAATTGAAACATAAAGATGCTCCAAATATGGACCTTTATGATTAACAAGACTATCATATTCATAAATCAGTTCAGACAATTTATTTTTAAGTTTTTTGACTTCTGGATGAACTGTAATATTCATTCAAATCACATATTTAATTATGTGCAAACTCATATATCAGATTTGGCACCAGAAATAAAGTGATTTTAATAAAAAAATAGAGTTGAGATGCCTAGTCTCAACTGACAATTGTAACTTTATTGGCAATGTTTTCACCGTTGCGGCTTGAGGTGATGATGTATTTGCCTTCAGGAAGAGTAATGTTTAATAAGGCAATTCCATTCTGATTTGATGTTGCATTATAAAATACTCCGTTAATGTTAAATGTTACCAGTGCGCCTGAAAGCGGGCCTCCCTGAGGGTTTAAAACAGTGACATTAAATGTGGAGGAGTCATTATATTTCATTTCCAAATCCTCTGCATAGAGTGTCGGTAAAACTGTAATATTATATGACATTTCAAGACCGGTTAGGGGATCAGCTGCTGTTAATATGTATTCTACAGGACTTAAATTAATGTTTAATTTGGCTGTTCCATTTCCATCAGTTGTTCTGTTATAAAACACGCCGTTAATGTTCATTGTAATAGTGGCATTAGGAACAACATCCCCTTTTCCATCAGTCAATGTAATAAAGAATTGTGATTCGTTTTTAAAGTATTTTACCAGATTTTGAGCTGTTAATGTTGGTAAAACTTCAATATTATTCTCAACAGTCGTTCCATTGAAAGATGTTTTAACGCTGTAGTTACCGGGACCGAGGTTAATAGCTATTTTTACAGTTCCGTTTTCATCGCTTACACGAGTATAATTAATGCCGTTAATTTCAAAGACCACTTTTTCATCAGCTATACCAATATTGGCTTCAAATTTAGAATCGTTTTTATAGATTTTAGTTAAATCCTGAGCATATATCTCCAAATCAAATGCATATAGTTTTAAACATACAGTCTGATTGAGTGGAGCTGTATCAATCCAATTTTCACCGTCAGCACTTATGAAACTCATATCTTCCAGGTAATGTTCTCTTGAATCTGCCTGATACGGAAGTACATTATTTTTAAATACAACTTTAAATAAATCACCTGTTTTCAGGGAAATATTTTCATTTAACTTGATGGTTCTGAATCCTGCAAATTCACTGATACCGTTCTGAGTAAGTTTTAATTCGTCATTGACATATATTTTAAACTCATAGTCAACACCCGTATCATTAAAGTATGTACCGACAGCACCTAAAAGATTATTGGATAATGCAGTAAACTGATTTGAGTAAAAGGAGTAATTTTCATTAAACTGTCTGATTCCCATGAAATCAGTCTGATAATTATATGTGTAATTTTCAGTGCTGTTAATTATAAAAGCTATTGTATATGGAAGTTCATTGCAGTCATCGGCATCCAGTGCGAATAGAGAAGTATCATAATATGAAATGTATGCAAATCCTTCATCACCCCATTCATCGCCCCAGCTGTTTTTAAATATCCATGCTCCGTCACCAGGAGGCGTGGTTAAGAAGTTATCTTTTGAAAAATTATCATCCCAGCCGACAATCGAAGTTAAATGATTGCTTACATTTATATTGCTGTTGTATACGGCAGATGACTTATCATAAAACTCACCGTCACCGGCATATGTCATTTCAACGGCACCGTATTTTAACAGTGCTTCCTTAATCATTTTACTGGTTTCATTGCTTAAAATATTTCCATCCTTTTTAATAGGAATTAAAAGGACATCCTGAACGTGAACTTTATTTTCAGTGTACAAAATATCTGAAACTTTACCCAATTCATCATAACTATCCTCAGATTGCGGTAAAACACCAAACCAGCTTAAAATATAACCTGATGCTGTAGTTCCATATCCTCCCTCAGCATTTTTAATATCACCATATCTGCTGTACATTAATTCACTGTTCTGCACATTGTTTTCGGAAAAATCAAATTCAATACCGGTTGCCTTTAAAAGATTGGCTTCCAGAGTAGCTACTACACCAAATGCCCAGCAGACGCCATTTCTGCCCTGATTTTTAACTGAAGTAACCCATCCCCAGTCACGTGAATCGAATCTGGAAGATAATGTATCAACGTCAAGGGTATTATTTATCAATTCAAGTTCCACTCCCTCATCGATATAACCGAAAGGATAAACTGTAAGATTAAAAAAGAATTCATCATCATTAACAGTATTATTTTCATCAATAAATCCTTCAGTGAAAAATGAGGAAATACTGTATTTTGAATTGTTGAAGTAAGAATTTTTAACAGTTAACTTATTGTCATAGGCATAAATGGTGTTCGGATTATATTCGCTGCCGTTGTCGACACTGTTGCCGGCAAAGGCATTATTGTCAAATACTGAATCTGTTAACTCCATGTAAACCGCTCCGCCATATCTAAATGCAGAGTTATTAATGAAATTATTGTCCTTTGAAGTAATATTTGTCCATGAAGTATATACTGCACCGCCGCTTACAGAAGCACTGTTATCAGTAAAATTAGAGCAGTTAATATTTAATATTCCATTTAACTGAAGAACAGCGCCGCCAAATCCTGAATTACAATCATTAAATGTGGTGTTTATAACATCCATAGTACCTGCAATGTTATCTTCATTAAAAAACATGCCTCCTGCATCAAAAAGGATTGCACCACCATTTTTTTCAGAGCTGACATTGTCAAACAGAGAGTTTTCTATTATAACCTTTGTCGCATTACGGGAATCGGATACAGTAACTGTTTTTGATTTGACAAAAATAGCACCGGCACTTTTACTGGCTTTCATATTATAAAATTGGGTATTGTTAACAGTCAGGAAATAGCCGTTATGTGAGATGGCACCTGCCTGTTTGGACTGAATATTACTGAATATTGAATCTGTAACAGTAATATTTGAATAGGAAAATATGAAAGCATCAGCCTCTGTTCTGGAATCTGAAAAAGTGCAGCCATTAAAAGTATATGCAAATTTATCAGCATCATCTGTAAAATCATATGTGAGTGAACCTTCGATATTTCTGATTGTGCAGTTATTCATTGTCAGATTGGAATTCTTGGTACAGATAATTCCAATCCGAGATGCTACAGAATCTGTTATTTCAACATTATTCAAAGTTAAATCACAGTCCCCGTTATACAGAACGAATATCGAATTAAAAAATACATTTTTAATAATCAAATCATTTACAATAACTTTACTGCCTTTTTCAAAAGTGAAAAGAGCAGATTCATTATTTGCATCAATCACATGATTATTACCGTTAATAGTAAAATCAGTTTTATTTACATAAATTCCTCTGCTGTCATCCGTTAAATTATTATATGTGTAGTCGTGTTCGATATTTATTTCACTGCCTGAAGTTTCTATTTCGCCAGCCAAATCTGAAAAACTCAAATCAGTATCATTATCAGCTGCTGAAACTGCAGAAAGAGATAAAAACAGTATTAAACCTAAAATTAATATTTTATATTTCATAATTGTCTCCCTCAGATATCAACCCGCATCTACAATAGTTATTTATCTTTTTTGAGATATATAAATGTTAAATCATATGAAAACAGTTAAAATTAAATATTTAAAGATTATCGTATGTTCTGAAGCAGATTTTACGAAAAATAATTATAACAATCTTAAACTTAATAAAACAATAAAATTAAGTAATTATGGAGTTATGTGTTTTTCCTCATAACAAATATTTCATGAAAAAAGAAATGAAACTATCATGATATGTCTCATAAAGAACATCCTAAAGAATCAGAAAAAGGATGATATGAATAGCATGAAATAAAAACACACCAGGTTGAAATCAATAAACCTAATCTATGCACCACATGTTTCAAAACTAAACCCCTGAACTGTCAG
>CADBPS010000007.1 GCA_902796575.1 uncultured Methanobrevibacter sp.
AGTACTGTTTCTATACAAGAACCAGGTGATTAAAATGCTAAGCCAATTCATCAGGGAAAAAAATCTGTCACCGTCCACCATCAGAAACTACACCTCCTCAGTAAAAATATATGAGAAACAAAACAATAAATCATTAAATCAATTAATATTAGAAGCTGAACATGAAGAAAACCTAAAAATCCCCTGGAAAAAGCGTAAAATCAAAAAAAGACTAATAAACTTTAGAAGTTACTTATACAAAAATAAAGTTCAGACAACTGCAGTAAAATACATGACCAATATCAAAACAATTTACAGGCATTTTGAAATTGAACTGCAGACTTTACCTTCATTTAATTCAAATCAAATAATAAAACCTGCTGAAATTAAATTTAGAGATCTTCCAACAAAAAAAGATATTAAAATGGCTTGTCAAATAGCTGATGCAACTACAAGATTAATAATATTATTGATAGCAACCAGTGGTTTATCCAAGGCAGAAATTTTAAATTTAAAGACAAATGATTTTTTAAAAGCATGTGAATCAGATATTCCAACATTTTATCTAACACGCCAAAAAACGGCAAAGGAATTTTTCACATTTACAACTCCAAAAACAGCTGAAGAAATAGCTGAATATATTAAAAAACATGAGTTAAAAGAGGATGAAAAATTGTTTGATATCAGTGAATCTCAATTAACGAAAAATATGCAAAGAATTAATGATGAATTAAAACTGGGTAAAATAAGAAAGTATTCGAGATTTCGTTGCCATATGCTTAGAAAATACCATGCATCAAATCTTTTGAATAATACCAGTTTTACAATAGATGAAATTGATGTTCTGCAGGCAAGAGCTAAAAATAAAATTCACAGAAGCTATTTTTTGAATGACGAAGAGAAATTAAAAGAGAAATACAGAAAACATTTGGATACAATAGGCATTTAATCAAGAATAATTTATAAATCAGTAAAATGCGGGGGACGGGACTTGAACCCGCGAAGGGACTAACCCACTAGGCCCTCAACCTAGCGCCTTTGACCACTCGACCACCCCCGCCTGCAACGACAAAAGTAGATATTATAAACTATGATTTTAACATTATATATATTTAACTATTATTCAAGGATTTTGATTGTAACTTCAAGTGTCTCTTCATTTTTTAAATCATTGATTAAATCTGAATCAAGGTCTCTTGCTGATTTTGATGATTTAATCATCAGGGTTCTTGGACAGGTGTACTCGCTGGTTCTGCAGACAATATCTGTAGGATGTGTTAAAGTTAGATCTTCATGACCGTAGCCGTGAATTTCATCGTATCCGTTTGGAGTTTTTAGAATAACCATTATTTCCGTGTTTGAATCAGCTATTTTATCCTTAAATTCCTGGGGAAAATCCCTCATCGATTTGTCAATATCCACACCTATTATGCAGTCTGCGGTAACTCCGATTTGAGAGTCTTTTGTAATTTCAAATGTGGATTTATGAAGTGAAGATACATTCCTGTGACCTTTTGATTTGATTGTAAACATCATAGTATTAGGTATTATCAGTTGAAATTTAAATTTTTTCCTATGACTGCAATATTTTTTATAAATTCAAGGAATATTTCTGCATTCGTTACTCCTCCGCTGTGGGGATTCAGATTGAATGCCTTTTTATAACAGTCATAGGATTTATTGTATTCACCTAAATTCAGATAACAGGACCCCATGTCAAACCAGTAGTTATCAATGTTATCGTTTATGGAAACTGCTTTTTTTAAATCATTTAATGCTTTTTTATGTTCCAATCTGTGCATTTCTATTTCAGCCTTTAAATACCAGGAGTATGAGTTATTTGAATCCAGCTTTAAAGCTTTTTCAATATTTGTAAGAGCTTCATCCATTTTTCCTTTTTCAAAAAGTGCATCGGCCTTGAGCAAATATGCCTGAGGATGAATAGCTGTGTTTAAAACATTTTCTATCAATTTCAGCGAATCATCATAGCATTCCATTTCATTTAGATAATATGCTTTAAAGAGGTTAATATCAGTGTTTTCACTGTCAATTTCAAGCAGTTTTGAAAGACAATCATATGCTGCTTCAATTTCATTTAATCTGAATAATGCAACTGACTTGAAACATATTGCTACTGCATTTTTATCATCAATAAGAAGAGCTTTATTATAGCATTCTATGGATTGGGAGTATTTTTTTAAAATAAGATTGCAGTTGCCTTTTATGTTCAATATAAAAGCATCATTTTTTTCATTCAGTATTTCATCACATAATACTAATGTTTTATTATACAGTTCCTTTGCCTTTTTTGTCTGTTTTAATTTCATGTAGCACTGAGCTTCGGCCATTATAAAAAGAGGGTCCCCAAATTCATTATTTTCAATGTAGTTTATTGCCTGTGCGTATTCCTTGTTTGATATGCTTGACTGTATCTTCCTAAAATGAGTTAATTTTTCTTCGCTGTATCCATGAAAATTCATATAAATCACCATACTATTTTGATTTATATAAAATAGTTATTAAATTTATCTATTATACCATACAACAATTTTACATCCATATATTAAAAAAATAAGTCAAAATCAATATTATAATAACAATGTAAAAATTATATGTGATGATAATTTTTTAAAAAGGGATTATCCGTTTTCGATTTTTTTAATCAGATAGGATGTCTTACGCTCAATATTTCTGTGATTGAATGCTTTGGCTATTCTTTTAATTGCATCAAGATTTTTAACAAAATTATCAAGCCAGGAGAAAATATCACCAGGATAAACCTGAACCTGATATTTTCTGAATAATTTCTTTGATATGTCATTTGGATCCTTGCCTTTCAGCCGTTCATGAATAATCATCTCAGATATTCCTGACTGAAGACATGAACAGAATGGTCTGTCCTGACAGCTGCATCTTAAAAAATCACTTTGAAGGCGTATTAATGCATCCTGAAATTTCGAATCCAGTTTGCCCAGTGCTTCACCACTGGATATTATGTCCAGTGTTGACTGGGCAAAGAGACGTGTTGAAAAATTGACTTTAAGGGCATTAGATATCTGATTGTGAACAACACTTGATAAATATGCATTTTCAAACAGTTCCAAATCCATTGCCATAGCTATAATTTTGACCTTGAGCTTATCATATTTATCCTTGTTTTTGTATATCTTTGAGAGTTTAACATAATCTGAAAGATACTGCCTGTCATTTAAAGTGTTTTTAATGAATTCAGCATCATCCAAACTTAAAAATGATATTGATGTAGCTCTTCCGTATTTTGTTACTTTAAAGTCCTTTGAAATAAAACCCATTTCAGTCAAATCACCAACAGCCACTTTCAGACTGACAGGAATATCAATTTTTTTATAGTATTTTGTCAAATCATCAAAGTTTTTAACTGAAGTTGATGATATGTCGGCCAGAATCTGTTCATATGCAGACTGCTCGTCATATTCAATGTAGACATTTTCATTTTTGCTTTCAAGCAGTTCCAATGCTTTTGACTCTTCGGATTCTCCCTGAAAATCATTAGCTATTTCAGGAAGCAGATATACAATTCCCCTGTCATGATAACTCGGCCTTCCGGCTCTTCCAAGCATCTGTGAAAATTCATTGGGATTAATCCATTTATTACCCATTATCAGTGAATCAAATATTACCTGTGATGCCGGAAAATCAACACCTGCGGCTAAAGCTGCAGTTGTAATTACAACAGATAACTTTGCCCTGTCAAAATCCTTTTCTATTCTCTCCTTTTTATAGTATGACAAACCCGCATGATATGGAGCTGCATTAATATGCTTTTCATTTAAGAAATTAGCTATTCTGTGAGTTTTACGCCTTGAATTAGTAAATATTATTGTTTGGCCTCTGAAACCTTTTTTGGATTTGCTGTTGAATTCCTTTTTAACAAGCCGCATCATCAAATGCCTTTTGGATGATTCGTTTCTCATATAGACAAGATGTCTTTCAAGGGGAACGGGACGGTTAGGATATTCAACCAGTTTCATATTAAACTCATCGGCAAGAAAATCCGGATTTTTCACTGTAGCAGACAATCCTATCAGCTGAGTGTTCGGATATAATTTTTTTAATCTTTTGATTAAAGCATTTAGGCGCGTACCCCTGTCTTCATCATTTATCATATGAATTTCATCAATCAGCACTACTCCAAGGTTGCCCAGGGATTTTGAATTACCGTTTCTTATTAAAAAGTCAATACTTTCATATGTTGCAACAATAACATCTGCATTAGTGATATCTCCGTCAGGCAATTTCAGCTCGCCTTTTGCCTTTACACGATTCCTTCCTACTTTAATCGCAATGTTCAAACCGAGTTTTCCATACTTTCTTTTAAAATCTCGGTATTTTTGATTTGCAAGGGCAACAAGAGGAGTTAAAAAAACAAATTTACGACCTTTTAAAGCCTGTGTAATTCCTGCAAGCTCACCAACCAGTGTTTTACCGCTTCCTGTTGCACTGACCACAAGCAGGTCTTCACCTTTAAGCAGCCCTTCACGAATGGCTAAATACTGAACCGGCAGCAATTTGGTGTTTCCCTTTTTAATCAGAATCTCTTTGAATTTAGGGTTGATTTTCAGGCGGTTCATCTCAACTTCAGGGATTTTAATTTCAGATTGGGATGTTTTATCAAACAACGTCAGATTTTTATTTTTTATAGGGTCAAAATCAGGGTTTAAAACAGACAATGTTTTTTCAAGAGAACCTGATTTTTCAAGGGTTTTTTTAAGGTTTCTGAAAATTTTTTTATCAAAACCTCTTAATTCAATCTCATGTTTGATGGTGTCATGAGCACAATTTTTACATATTAACTGATTATTATAATTATAGGAAAAACTGGAGTTGACAATTGTGATATTGCCGTCAAAGGCACAGAAATCACATACTTTTGTATACCTTACCTTTATGTTCAGTTTTTTTAAAAAGGCTTCAACATCCCTGTCACGGGTTGCAAGAAAAACAGCCTGGCTTCTCAAGAGTTTGGTAACTTCCTGCGGAGGCAGTAACTTTTCAGACAAACCTGAATTGTCATTATATGAATAATCAGCAACAAATCTATTAATTACAAGTCCGTTAGATGTTTTTTTAAATTTGATGGATCCTACAAATTCGGCTTCCCTTTTGCTGTTGAGAGCTCCTTTAGGTGAACCGATAGGATATAATTTCCACTGTTTTTTAACTTTTTTTAAAACCAACATTAAATATAACTATCTTTTTCATCATATAAACAATCTCTATTTTTTAAACTTAATCACTACAATTTTCTTGATTGTTTTTTGATTAAATTCAAAATATCAATGAATGCATAATTCGATTGGAACTGTGATATAATCCATTCAAATTCCAAGTTACTGTCAGGAACTGGCTGTTCATTTGACTGACAGTATTTTGAAATGAAGAGTTATGCAAATGTAAAGTATATATCAAGACAGGACATGTTAGTTTAACTGTCAAAAAGACTAGTATTATCCTCAGATGTCTTTTAGACATAACATTTAATAATCTCCAAAATTAATGTATAACTGAAAGGTGACATATATGATTGATTGCATTTCAGTTAAGAATTTTGGAGCAATAAGATACAGCCGTATCGATATTAGTTCATTAACAGTTTTTACAGGAGCCAACAGTTCGGGCAAATCATTTGTCGCAAGTTTAATTCATTGTTTAAGTTCATTTAAAAATATTTCAGATTTTGATCCGTTAAAGTATTTTGATGAAGAATCTGAAAAAATTTTCAAAAAAAATAAATCAAGAATCAATAGACCACTTCAATAACTCCAAAGAATCATTCAAAATTTCTATAAGCTAATTTAAGGATTTATTGGATAATGGGGTTTTTAAATTCTTATCATTAATCTTTGAAGAGATTCTTACTGTCGAATTTGATGAAGATCTTAATGAACTGATTAACATCAAATCCGATTCATTTGAATTGAAATGGGAGAATAATTCATTAACAAAACAGACAGATAAATTTTTAAAATTTGATTATAAACAAGGGTTTGATGATGATTTTATTTATTTAAACATTGAAGATAAGAACTTTTCAACATTTTACATTAATTTTTGCTTTAAAATATTTGAGGACATTCTCTCATATAATTCATATTATATTCCTGCTGAGAGGTCTGAAATAATAATTGATAAAAAAACATTATCTCGACGTGTGAAAAACGAATCTGAACTTTCAAAAAAAACAGGGTGATGTTTTATCAGATATTATTAACATAAATTCATCTAAAAAAGGATATTTCTATGACTTGGGTTGTAAATTCGACTTGGAATTTTCAGGAATAATAATAGATGTTGAAGAAAGAAATTTCATCAATGACATTGTCTACAGAGAACTTGAACTACCACGACTTATAGAAGTCGTGGCTTCCTAACATCGAGTTGAAAGGCAATCCCCGTTGTTCCAACGGTTTAAAATATTAATTGATGCATTAATATCTCTATCAAGGACAAT
>CADBPS010000008.1 GCA_902796575.1 uncultured Methanobrevibacter sp.
AATAATAGAAATAAATAAAATAAGAAAAATTAGAAAATTATGGATTTATTGACAAACCCCTTAAAGTTTAAATATTACATAATTGTATAACTAATATATAGGTGAATATATGAAAATCGTTGTTGCAATTGGCGGATCAATCCTGTTACAGGATTACAATAGTGAAAGGTTCAGGCAATATAGTGAGATATTAAAGGATTTATCTAAAGAACATGAGTTGTTTGTTGTAGTTGGTGGGGGAAAACCTGCGAGAGAATATATCAGTGTTGTTCGTGACCTGAATGCAGGTGAAGCACAGTGTGATGACATTGGAATTGAAGTTACAAGAATCAATGCCAAACTTTTGCTTTGTGCCCTTGGAGACTTTGCATATCAAAGAGTACCTCATAACTTCCAGGAAGCATTGGAATTCTCATCAACAGGAAAAATTATTGTAATGGGCGGAACTGAACCTGCACACAGTACTGATGCAGTATCAGCTATTCTGGCAGAATATATTAGTGCAGATAAACTGATTAATCTAACATCAGTTGATGGAATGTATACCAAAGATCCAAACAAGTATGATGATGCAGAACTGGTAAATGAAATAACTGCCAGCGATTTGCTTGAATTTTTAAACGGCAAAGATATGAAGGCAGGAACCTATGAATTTTTCGACACTACAGCAGTGCAGATGATTAAACGGTCCAATCTTGAAACTGTTATTGCAAACGGTAATACACCACAAAACCTTGTCAAAGCAATTAATAATGAAAATATTGGAACAAGAGTTATTAATAAATAACCGGTGATATATGTGGATAATTTAATAGATATTGGATTGAATCTGATGCATTCATCATTTAAAAAGGATCGGGTGGAAATAATTGAAGAAGCAAAAAAGGCAGGAGTAAACAGATTCATAATCACTGGAACCAATATACATTCAAGCCATATGGCATGTGAATATGCATCAAAATATCCGAACACATTGTTTTCAACATCAGGAGTTCATCCTCATGATGCAAAACTATGCAACGGACATACAATTTTTGAATTGGAAAAAATAGCCGGAAAAGATTGTGTTGTTGCTATCGGTGAATGTGGCCTTGACTATAACAGGAATTTTTCCCCTCAGAATTTACAGAGAAAATGGTTTGAGGCACAGGTAAATCTTGCAGAAGACCTTGATATGCCTTTATTTTTACATGAAAGGGAAGCACATAAAGATTTATATAATATTTTAAAGCAACATGATAGTGTTACTGATAAATCAGTCATACACTGCTTTACCGGAACGAAAGAAGAGGCACAAAATTATATTGATTTAGGCTGTTATATTGGTGTTACGGGATGGATTTGTGATATGAAGAGAGGAAAAAATTTACAGGAAGCAGTTAGCGCGATTCCTCCAGAAAAACTGATGATAGAAACAGATGCTCCTTTTTTAATACCTAAAAATTTTGACAAAAAGCCTAAAAGGAACAGGAATGAACCTAAATATTTGCCTCACATCCTAAAGACAATTGCATCATATATGAATATTGATGCTGAAGAGCTTGCGCTCCAGGTAAGTAAAAATACTGAAGAATTTTTTAATATAAAATAAAAAAAATGGTGATAAAATGGCAATTGAACCACATAAACATTGTCCGATATGCGGAACACCCATACCTTTAAATGAACTCGTATGTTCTCCGGATTGTCAGAAAGTATGGGATCAAAGACTAAAACAGACAAGAAGAAGTAGAATTACATTATTTGTTGTGATTATCATATTCCTCATAATCTGGGCAGTAATGACATTTATGAAATAGGGATGATATTAATGATAATAACATCAGCAAATACATTGCAGAACAGAGAAATAATAGAATATAAAGGCCTTGTTACAGGTGAAGCATTAATAGGTGCAAATGTTTACAAGGACCTGTTTTCAGGAGTTCGCGATGTAGTAGGTGGCAGAACATCAGAATACGAAAAGGAAATCAAAAAGGCACGTGACATATCCCTTGAAAGCATGAAGGAAAAGGCAAAACAGCTGGATGCCAATGCAATAATAGGGCTTAAGATTTCATACGATAATCTGGGCGGTACCATGGGAAACACTATCCTAATCACAGCATACGGTACTGCAATCAAATATGAGAAATGAAAATAGATAAACAAAAACTTGACAATTTAGGAAAAGCAATTGTATCCATCGTACTTGGTACACTCAGCGGACTTGCAACATATTACATCTTTCTATATTTTAAAATAGCTATTTTTGGATGGAATCTGGGTCTTTTATTTTCACCGCTGGTTGCAGGGTATGTGGAGACATATATTGCAAGAAAAACTATCGGCGAAGGTATTGGTGCAATAAGTGCATTCTTCCTGTTTCTTGTAACAGTAGCTTACGGATTCATAATTTCCAATCCTACTTTGGGATATAATATAATCACGGTCGGTTCAATTATTATAATTGTTCAGTCAGCCCTTCCAACTTTCATCAATTACTTTATAATCGTTGTTGTTGTTTCAACAATTTCATATCTTACCGGCTTTTTCAAAAGGCTCATTGACGGAATAGCACATTATATTAGGAAATTTTTTGGAAAAGAAAGTGAAAAAACCGTTCCGGAGATCGTCCCAGTATTTGATGAAAAAGCAAGCAATGAACGAATCAATTCCATGGAATTCAAATTCATGACCAGCAATAATCCCAACACTGTCGATTATGAAAATATAGGCTATTTTCAAAGCACAATCATAAGAGAGAGAAATACACATATTATCCATTTAGATCCACAAAAAATTGAAGATGAACATTTAAACCTCTTGAAAAAAGGTAAAGATGAGTGTCTTGAGGGATTAGCTAAAGAAGTTAAATCTGCAGGCGGAAATGGAGTTATTGATTTAGAAATAAACTATTTTTTAAGCGGTCTTGGAGGATCCAATTTTCAGATAGTCGCACACGGCATCGGAGTCAAAATTAAAAACTAAGATGAACATTTCTACAGAATAACGAAACAATAATTCAATAATAATTTTAAAAAACTAATTTGGGGGTATCATCCCCCTTACAAGGCAAATTTTAATTAAACATAATATCAAGGAATAAAAAAATGCCAGTTAGAATTATAAAAGAATCAATGAAATATTGTTTGAAAAACAAAGTGTTCTTTCTTTTTCTTGTAATTATATTATTCACTATGGAATGTCTGTCAGATATTTTTCATAACTACACTATAGATATAATACTTGGATTATTTGTTTTTGGATATGGTTTGCAAATAATTGAAGATATTATTAAGGGAGGTAACAGATTACCTAAAATAATGCCTAAAAAATTAGTTATTTTTGGATTAAAGAGTTACTTAGTTATCACATTCTACATTCTTATTCAAAGCATGTTATTGTATTTAATTTCTGAAAGATTAAATTTTCCCGAATTCAATATGGAAGAAGGTCTTGTTGGCTTTGAAAAAATATTAATGTTATTATTTAATCATGATATAGCCAGTTTTATTATTTTTATAGTTTCTGGAATTGTTATTTCATATGTTACAATATTTTTCATGGAGTTGGCATTGGCAAGGCTGGCTGATGGTGAAAAATTAAAGGAATCTTTTAGTTTCAGAAGTATCAAACATGAAATTGATGTAATAGGATGGAAAAGATATACAGTTGAATATACTAAAATCATTTTAGTAATTACTGTTTTTTCATATATAAATAAATTTTCCAATCCCTATTTTGGTTTAAATGTTATAATAGGCACTTTATCAGAATTTATGATATTTACTGTCGAATATATTGGTATGGGACACATACACAAAATATATATTGACAAGATAAGTTCTTAAACCCTGAATAATACCGACGGCCATATTAAAATACTCCGTTGCAAAATAAAACATAAATGTAAAGCAGTCAACTAAGAGATTATTCCACTATATATTAAACAGCATCTTAAGCGCAATATACAAAACTACCAGTGCAAATATTCTTTTCAGTAATTTTTCCGGCATTTTATGAGTGAATTTTGCGCCGACCTGTGCAAACGGCACTGAAAAAGAAGCTATTAAAAGAAAATTAATGATACTAATATATCCTATTGAATAGGGAAATGGATTGACATTCCATCCGGATATTATGTAGGATATTGTTCCTCCAATAGCTGTCAAGGAAATAAAAACTGATGAGATTCCAATTGATTTGACAAGTGAAAAACCGAAAATCATCGTTAAAATCACGATTAAAAAGATTCCACCCCCTATTCCCAAAAGTCCAGATAGAAATCCAACAGAAACACCAGTTAACATTATTGCAGGTAAATTAAAATCAATTTTGGCCTCATTTTCACCGGCATCTTTTGACAACAGATTTCTGACAGCTATAAATAACAGCAATAATCCGAATAATGTTTTTAAAATATCTGAAGGCAGATTTGATGCAAGAAAACCACCAAAGACACCTCCAATAATGCCGAAAATTCCTAATTTAATACCTATTTCAACTATGCCGTCCAGTTTTTTGGAGTGTCTGTATGCACCGCTTGTTGCTGTTGGAATAATAATGGCAAGACTGGTTCCAAGAGAAACAAGCATTGCAACATCCTGTGAAACCCCGATATATGTTAAAAGAAAATACTGGAAAGGAACAATAAGAAAACCACCACCTACGCCTAAAAGACCAGAGGCAAAACCTGCAACGATTCCTATTATAATTAAACCAACATAATATTCAACTGTAAACATAATACCATAATATTTAAATAATTAGTCAAGAAAATTAAGTTTAATGAAAATAAATAAAACTATATTTGTCGGTATTCTATTTATAATACTTGCCTGTGTGATTTTCACAAGCAATATTTTAAATCCCATCGTACATCCGATAACCCACCAGTTTTTGATGGGCAGTTCAAAAGGAAAGGACATAATCTTTTTTGGACTGATGGGAATGTTTCTGATTTTATCACAGATTCTCAAAGATATTAATGCAGATTCGGATAAATTTTTAAAAATCAGCATTCTTTTAGGTTCTGTTCTACTGATTGCTGGCATTGGACTGGAAGTTCTATTCAGATACGAAATGAACATTGATCTTAACACTATCTTCATGAGTATGGAAAATAGTGTTTCATCGACAAGTATATTGCATACACATTTATTAAAGTCTATTTTAGGTGATGTTTTAACTAATTTAATTGGACCTTTTATCGATAATGAAATTAATACAGGTGTTGGTCTATATGAATACATTCCTGAAGTAAGCAAAATTATAGTTTTTCTATTCCCATTGTTGTTTGTAACATTACTGCTGTCTTTTGGCAACAAGAGATTTCTTCAAACATTCCTGCTTTCATTTTTCGCATCATGCCTGTTGATTGGAGCATTAGATGGGGGTCTTTTTGCAACACCATCAATAACAGGAATCTGTGGAATATATCTGATTTATGCAAACGGAAAGTGTATTGAAGGTATTGTGGATTATATCATCAAAAGAAAAAAATTACCTGAAAGATGCAGAATAATACCTAATCATCAGGGAATACTTGATTTCATAGTCAAAACTATAAAGAGATATTCCCCTTATATCATAGCAGCATTGATAATTTTTTTAAGATTCAGCATAGCATTCTTCGGTGCCAATACTGAGCATTATGAAGTTGATTTGGCAAATCCAACAGAAAATGTAACTTTAAATGAATTTCCAGTAGAAAGCATAACATATGAAGATAACAGAACAGTTTATATTATTGATTCCAATTATAACGAAATGGAATTGCTGAATGACTTAAAGGTGCCGTTCAACAATACGTGCAAGTATTATACGATTACATGGAATACATTCTCATACCTGGAGGACGGTGATTCAACAACTGAATTTTTACTGGAACTGAAAGAAAAAGTTGACTCAGTGCTGTTTCATTGATGCTAAAATTTTATTAATATTAAACACTAAAAGTATTAATATGATTTTAAGTATTGTTATACCTACCTTCAACGAAGAAGAATACTTACCCACCCTTTTAGACAGCATAAAAGAACAGAATTTTAGGGATTATGAAATTATAGTTGCAGATGCTAATTCAACAGACAGAACTCGAGAAATAGCCAAAGAATATGGCTGTATTATTGTAGATGGAGGAATGCCCGGGGTAGGTAGGAATAATGGTGCACGAATAGCCAAGGGAGAATACATATTATTTTTGGACTCAGACCTGAAATTAACAGATGATTACCTGAGAAATGTAATATATGAATTTAGAATGGAAAGACTTGGAATTGGAATAACACAAATGGAAGCTCTGTCAGATAAATCCGAAGACCAGCTGCTGCACAATATAGCCAATATGTTTATGATTGGCGTTGAAAATATAAAGCCTCACGGTGCAGGATGCTACGGGATAATCGTCAAAAAGGAATTACATGACAAATGTGGAGGATTTGATGAAAGCCTAAGTTTCGGAGAAGACAGTGATTACATAGAGCGTTTAGGAAAAGTTGAAAAATTTATGGTTTTGAGAAGTGCAAAAATCGGCGTTTCAACAAGAAGACTTGAAGAAGAGGGTCTTGAAACATTAATACATCAGTATGGAAAAAGCACAATCAATGATTTTTTAGGTAAAAAAACGGAAGCTGAAGAATTGAATTACGGGTTTGAGCACGGAAACATTAAAAACAACAGAAATAATATGGAACTGCCCATAATAGAATCCGAAAAAGTAAATAAAATATTCAGAAATTACGATAAAACAACAGAAAGAATAGAATCAACAAAAAATTATTTCAAACAAAGTAAAATAGAAAGAAAACGAAAAATTGTATTTTACTGTATATGTGGAGAAGGAATGGGGCATGCAATCAGATCAGGAGTAATAATAGATAGAATACGCAAAAAATATGATGTGTACATATTCAGCCATGACAGAGCATACGGATATTTAAAGGAAAAATATGATAATGTCTTTGAGATTGGAGGATTCAATACTGTATACATCAACAACAAGGTCAGCAACCATAAAACACTTCTAAATGCTATTTTAAGAAACCCTACAAATATTAATGCAAGCTATAAGGAATTATACCGGAAGGCGAGGAAATTAAAACCGGATGTTATAGTCACTGATTTTGAAATATACGGATCAATGGTTTCAAAGCTCCTGCAGATACCTCTGATAAGCCTGGACAATATTCACATGATAACAAAAACAAAAATTGACTATCCTAAAAATCATTATGGAGAAATGCTTAAGGCAAAAACAATAATGAGAGGATATGTGGTAAAACCTAAGTATTATATACTGACAAGCTTCTTCTTCCCAAAAATAAAGAAAGGAAAAAATGCAGTAATATATCCACCAGTAATACGCGAAGAGATTCAAAAACTAAAGCCGACAACAAAAGACCACATAATTGTTTATCAGACAAGCAAAGAAAGTGTGACTTTGGTTAAAAAATTAAAGCGGTTAAATGAAGAATTTATAGTCTACGGATTTGACAAGGATGAAAAAGATGAAAATCTAACGTTCAAAAAGTTTAATGAAGATGAATTTTATGATGACCTGGCCAGTGCAAAAGCAGTTATCTGCAACGGAGGATTCACATTCATATCAGAAGCAATATGTCTTAAAAAGCCGATATTCAGTATTCCAGCAATAGGCAACTTTGAACAGACACTGAACGGATTTTATGTTCAGAAATTGGGATACGGAGAATATCATGAAAGGATGGATGTGAATAAGATTAGAAAATTCCTGAAAAAACTTGATTTATATCAAAAGAAACTGAATAATGTTAAAAATTACAATAATGATGGAATAATTCGTGAACTGGAATACCGTATCGAGAAATATTCACGATGAAACTACAACATCACGCCCATGTCCAATTGTTCAGTTAACTCCTTGTAACGGTTACGGATAGTCACTTCAGTGACACCAGCTATTTCGGCTACATCCCTTTGAGTTCTCCTTTCACCAAGCAGAACAGATGAGATGTATAATGCAGCAGCGGCAACACCTGTAGGACCCCTTCCGGAAGTCAGCCCTTTATCCACCGCCATGTTAATTATCTCAATAGCCTTTGATTGAGCTTCACCGGATAAATTCAATTCACTGGCAAATCTTGGAACATAATCAACAGGAGATGTTGGAGGCAATTTAATATCTAATTCTCTTGTTAAGAAGCGGTAAGTTCTTCCAAGTTCCTTTTTACTGACTCTTGAAACATCAGCTATTTCATCCAGAGTACGGGGAATCCTACACTGTCTGCAGGCAACATACAGGGAAGCTGCAACCACCCCTTCAATGCTTCTTCCACGAATAAGCTTGCTGTCAACAGCATCTCTATAAACAACAGATGCAGATTCCCTCACACTTCTTGGAAGACCTAATCTTGAAGAGTCACGGTCAATTTCAGATAATGCAAAAGCCAGATTACGTTCAGTTGCTCCGGAAATCCTAATCTTTCTCTGCCATTTTCTCAGCCTATACCATTGTGCACGATTTCTTGCAGGAATATCACGGCCGTAAATGTCCTTATTTCTCCAGTCAATCATGGTACTCAATCCTTTATCATGGATGGTGTATGTAACTGGAGCACCTACCCTTGTACGCTTATCTCTCTGTTCATAATCGAAAGCTCTCCATTCAGGACCCATATCAACCATATTATCATCTACAACAAGACCGCATTGAGCACATACAATTTCTGCTCTTTCATGATCTCTTCTAAATTTCGTGGACCCACATTCAGGACATACTAGATTTTTAGATTCATTTCCCTCAACAGAATTCCTTAATCTCCTTCTGCGTCTAGGAAGTTCACCTATCTTTTCCGTCGTGACCTTCCCCTCCTCTTTCTGGATTTTGGTTTTGAGACAAAAAGTTTTTCACCATAATTTCGCTTAATTTTCTCCTTATCAACAGACTTGAATAATCTAATTGAAATATATGGCTGTTTAGTAGGTCCAAAAACATACCCAACTTTACCTATTTTATTTTTATGACTGTCAAACACAATACCTCCACTAATTGGAGGATTTGAAGACCTAGCTATTAATTTACCAGAATTTGCGATATGTAAAGTATTTCCTAAAAATTTCATAAAAATCAAACTGTAACAAACTAAATCATTATGTTTATATGGTTTAGAGAATTCAATATATAAACTTATCGATATACTTATATAATAAGAGGATTGCTTATTTAAATAGTTTTTTATTTCAGTCCAATCCTACAATATGAGATAAAGAAATGCCATTATTAATTTCATCAGAAATTTTCATCTCTCCAAGTTTAATGTCAAATGTCTGAAGAATGACTGCATTAAAAAACTTCTCTGGAATAACGACAACACCCGTTTCATCGCCGAATATAAAATCACCAGAATTTATTTTAATATTCTCTAAATCCAATTCAACATCAATTTTACCTAAACCTAAAGGTTTACCTGCATTAGGCCTAAATCCACAGGCAAAAATAGGATATCCAATTGATAAAATCGCATCCATATCCCTAACACATCCATAGACAAACGTCGCTTTAATACCCCTATTCATAGCAGAAACTGAAGCTAATTCACCCCAAATAGCAGCATCCATATTGTTAACATCAACGAGCAATATATCATTAGGTTCAGCCCTATCAATAGCCACAGTTATAGTACCCCAGTCATCACTATCTGTTTTACAGGTAAAGACTTTTCCCCAAATTTTCAAATTATTAATTGATTTCAATTTGGAAATCACACCTGATCTATGAGCGATACTGTTAAAAGCATCAGATATTTGACAACTAGACACATAATGCAGAAAAGAATTTAAATTAATATAACTATCATAATTATTGCCATTAAACGATAAATCATCAATAGAAATATCTTCCAAACGAATATCCTCAAAATCCAAAATTTTATCTAACTTTTTTTTATTCCCAAGTAAATCACGAGGAGTAATAGACATTCAAATCACCAATAAAATATTGGACATTTAATCAATAAAAAAATTTCTATAAAACTAATCCTTTATATATTAAGATAATCAAAATAATATGTGAGGTATTAAATAGTACTTCAAATTATTATATGCTTATAAGAGTTCACAGTTTATTATTATTGATTTATTATTAACATTTGATTAACAAAAAAGGAGAAAATTTAATTAAAGAAATATAAATTAGAAAAAAAGATAAAAAAATTAAAATAATGTAATCTAGAAAACAATTAAATTTTCATTGGTACTTTTTGACTCTTTTTAGTATATAGTTGCTTAGATAAACGAATAATTATCATAATAATTTATTAGAAGCCTAAAAATGATTATTAATTTTTAGAAAATATAAATTAATCCTATGATAAGCGAGGGGGCTTAAAAATGGGAAAAGGCGAAGAATTGACAACAACTAAATATTTAATCCATGCACAAATAAATGCAAATGGAATTGTAGAAAAACCAGATGTTGTCGGAGCTGTATTTGGACAAACTGAAGGTTTATTAAGTAATGACTTAGATTTAAGAGAACTTCAAAGAACAGGAAGAATAGGTAGAATTCAAGTTGACATTCGATCAAATAGCGGTAGAGCAAAAGGAGATATTGTTATCCCTTCAAGCTTGGACAGAATTGAAACTGCTATACTTGCGGCATCACTCGAAACAATCAACCGTGTTGGACCATGTGAAGCAGAGATACAAACAACAAAAGTTGAAGATGTACGTGCTGTAAAAAGAGAACAAGTAGTAAACCGTGCAAAAGAAATATACAAAAGCATGGTCGAAAGTGTAGGTCCGGAAAGCATGCAGATGATTGAAGAAGTAAGAGAAGCTATGCGTGTTCATGAAATCTCAGAATATGGGGAAGACAGATTGCCTGCAGGACCTAGCATACACACTTCCGATGCAATAATAGTTGTTGAAGGAAGAAGTGACGTATTGAACTTACTTAAATACGGTATAAAAAATACTGTTGCAGTTGAAGGTGTTAATGTACCACAATCAATAGGAGATTTAAGTAAAAAAAGAACAACAACCGCATTTGTTGATGGTGACCGTGGAGGAGAACTAATACTAAAAGAATTGTTACAGATTGGTGATGTTGATTACATAACACGTGCACCACAAGGAAAAGAAGTAGAAGATTTAGAAAAAGACGAAGTACTCGTTGCTCTTAGAGATAAAGTTCCTACACCACAATTCTTAGCTAATCATAATATCTTTTCAGAAAAAAATAAATCATCAAAAAGGAAAGAGGAAAAACGAAAAGAACCTAAAACACCAGTAGAAAATGATGAAGTAAGGTTAATGAAAGATATGCTAAGAGAATTCGAAGGAACTGGAAGTGGAGCAATACTTGATGAAGCATTAAACATGACCAAAGAAGTTGCTGTAGAAGATATATACGAAGAAATAAAAAATATAGACAGTGCGGAAGCAGTAATATTCGATGGAATTATAAGTCAAAGACTGGTTGATGTTGCATCAAAAAAAGGTATTAAGAAATTGGTAGCATTTAACTCAATAAATGTAGTTAAAAAACCAAGAAACCTCCAACTTATAACAATTAACTAAATGAGGATAATTATCCTCAAAACTTTTTTTTATTGAAAAGGATATCATCACCAAATATCCCAAGATTATTCATGCAACGGATAATATTAGTATATAATAAATTTAATTCTGAATTTATTTATATATGATAATAAAATTAAATTATATTTTTTGGACTTCCCAATCTTCATTGA
>CADBPS010000009.1 GCA_902796575.1 uncultured Methanobrevibacter sp.
AACACCACCTAAAGAATCATCACCCAACTCAGAACCACCATCATCAGAAACACTATCCACAACACCACCTAAAGAATCATCATTTATTTCTTCTTTGGTGATTTTTTCTTCTGAGAATTCTTCGTTTTTATATTGAACATTTTTGCTGTTGTCTTCAGTACTTTTAAATGTAACTTCATTTTTATCATCCCATTTATTATTATTTGTAATTGATTCAGATGCACTAATAATTTCATCATTTATTAAGTCATCAACTAAATCCTCATCAGATTTTAAGATATCAGATTTGTTAACATCCTGTTTCTTATCATCATTAATTCTTTCAGATTGATCATCAGATTCCAAACTATCTCCAAGTGCAAATTCATCAAATGGACTTAGATTTTCATCATCCCTCTTAAATTCATTCAAAGAGTCATTTTTATCACTAATATTTGAAAAATCATCGAATGGACTTGAATTTTCATCAACAACCCCATATTTACTTGAAGAATCAATTTTCTTATCATCAACCGGTGAATGAATATCATTCACAGCAACAAATTCGCTAGAATCTTTCTCATCAACAAATTCAAGTTCAACATCATAATTATTATCATCAAACTCAGAAGTATCAAATGCAATATCCTCTTCAAAATTTAATTCATCATCGGGAGCTATAACTTCAACATTTTCCCCTAATTTAGATAATCTGGCTTCTTCTTCTTTTTTTCTTTGTTCTTCTAATTCTTTTTCCCTGGCTTTTCTTAATTCTTCAGCCCTTTTTTCCGCTTCTATTCTGCGTTTTTCTTCTTTTTCACGAGCTATTCTTTGTTCTTCACGAGTTTGCTTGATGGATTTTTCAATGAAATCCAATAATTTTTTACGACCTAAATCCCTGTTTCTATACCAGTCAGTAGCCCATAAATGGTATAGTTTCCACCCTAAACCTTCAAGAACCTGCTGGCGTAATCTATCACGGTCACGAGCTACTTTACTGGAAGCATACATTTTTCCATCAGTTGTTATTCCTAAAATATATTTGCCCGGATTTTCATCATCCACAATAGCTAAATCAACCCTAAATCCTGCACAACCAATTTGTCTGTCAACAGTGTATCCATTTTCCTCAAGGAAACTAGCTATTGCATCCTCAAATGGTGCCTGTGAAAACTCATCATTTTGATGTGCTCCAAGAGTAAGGTTTTCCGCATATTCAAGAAATTCCCTTAATGCCTTAACACCTAGAGGAGGGTTAGCCGTTAATTTCATACTTGAAGCTTTAAAATTAGAGAACACAATACATTTTTCCCTAGCACGTGTGATTAAAACATTTAACCTTCTTTCTCCACCGTCCTGATTTAATGGACCGAAGTTAAGGGACATTTTCCTTTCATTGTCAAAACCATATCCTACACTTATCAGAATAACATCCCTTTCATCCCCCTGTATTGTTTCAAGGTTTTTAACAAAGAATCTTTCATCTTTATTTTCAGAGAATAATGGTTCAAGTTCTGGTCTTTCACGGCGTCTTTCTTCCAGTTTTTCTAGAATCGCATTTTTTTGTGCTACTGAAAATGTTCCAACACCAAGGCTTTTTTCTTCACCATATCTGTCAAAATGTTCGAAAATTGCTTCAACAACATCTTCTGCTTCTTTAGGATTTGCTGAAGATGAACCTCTGTCATATGCAGTGTCAGGATTATAATGGAATTTTAATCCTAGTTCATGATCGTTATGTGAAGGAGAAGGATATACTAAAAGTTCATTATCATAGAATTCTCTGTTTGATACTAATATCAGAGATTCATGTCTGCTTCTGTAGTGCCATTTCAGCATTTTGACCGGGAATGACAGCTTACATAAATGCAAAATACTTTCCATATCCAATGATGATGCCTCTTCTTCATCATTTTCACCACTTGCCATCTGGTCAAAGAATGATGTTGGAGGAAGTTGCTGAGTATCACCCATTACAACAGCAGTTTTACCCCTCATGAATGCACCCAATGCATCTTCAGGTTTTACCTGACTGGCTTCGTCAAAAATTACAACATCAAATTGCAATTCCTCATTTGTTGGATCAAGGTATTGTGCTACCGATAATGGAGACATCATGAAACATGGTTTAATCTGTTTAATCATACCTCCTGCTTTTTCCAATAGCTTTCTGACAGGTAAATGACCGCTTTTTCTTGTGAATTCTCCTGCAAGTATTTTAGCCTGAGGATTTTCTGTAGCACCGAATATTTGCGGAATATTGCTGTTTAACTTGTGGAATATCCTCTTACGGTTTAACAGAAGTATTTTCTTATCTAAGTCTTTAAATTCATTAATTCTGTTTTCGTGAAGTTCACCAATGAATGTGGCTAAATCCTGATTTTCAATGAATAAAATATTTAATAAAGAATCTGCAAAGTTTCCTTCAACTAATGATTTGATATCTTCTTTTTTAACATTACGTTTTTCAATTGATTCTACAAACAACTCTGCTGTTGTTCCGTTAAGGGAATTTTTAGTGTTTAAGTATTGTGACCATAAGTGAAGGCTTGACAGTTGTCCTCTCCAGTTGTATAATTGAGTTTGCCAGTCTTCAAATGCAACATCATTTTCTCCTTTTTTGAATATTAATTTACTTCTTGGATTCAGTTTTGATTTTAACTTACCTAAATCATCACTGAACAATTTACCCGAATCAATATAATCCGCCAAATCCCTTTCCGGGTTGACATCATATAAATCCTTTGATAAAATATCAATTGTATTTTGTGAAAATATTCCTTCATTAGTTAAAATTGTGAATTGATTCATCCACTGTGCAATTGATTTCAAATCATTAATATCTGCATTTAAGTGCCAGTATTCACCATAATACCTTTTAGCTAACTGTTCATTAGCTTCAAGATTCCTTTTAAGTTGAATAGCTATTTTTGCACCATTCAAATCATTGATAATCTGGGGAATATCCCCCTGAACAGGTATTGCATAATATCTTTCCACAATTTCCAGATGCTGTTTGCCTTTGAAAAATCTGAATTTTTTATGAGATAACTGATTCAACTGATATATTAAAGAATCAATGTCCGTTTGAAAAATACTTGAATTGAATTTATCAAGTATCGGTGCAACCTTTTGATACTTGGCCAATTCATGCATTAATTTATATGCATCATCATTATTTTTGTTCCATGCCCCGGATTTTAATATTTGCGAATCGATTAATTCGGAATTCTGTGATTTTATGATATCAAATGCAGATAATGATTTTTCAAATTCATTTAATGTGTTTGGTTTCTTTATTCCGTAAATATCATAAACCCTGCCACGTTCAACAAGAAATGCATCAAGAGAAGATAATGTATCATTAATTAACATTTCGATTTCCCTTAAATCTGCAGGAAACAAACTTTTTGGTGCGCATTTACTCCACGGATTTTCTTTTGATATTGTCTGGTACAGTTCAGCAACACTTTCCAAAGACAATATAATATCATCCAAATCCTTTAAGGAGACATTTTCAGGATTATTAAACCTGACTAATGGCATCAGCAGATTTTTTCTTGAAAAATGATCTTCAGCAGATTCTTTCATTCCATAAAGCTGAAATGCAGATAAATTAACAGCAAAAACAGGTTTGTGAATAGCATTGGCATAGCTGTCAAGCTGCTTTTTTAATGTTTCAAGTTTTCTTATTGTCTGGTCAATATTCAATGTATCTACGGCACGCACTGAGGTTGCCTTTTCAAGGTCTTTCAGGAATTTTTTACGTCTGGTTTTGTGGGAGTGTAACTCAAGTACAAATTTGCCTAAACCCACATTTGTTAATCTGTCTTTAACAACATCCAATGCAGCCATTTTTTCAGATACGAATAAAACTGATTTGCCTTCAGCCAGTAATTCTGCTATCAGATTGACAATGGTCTGTGATTTACCAGTTCCAGGCGGGCCTTCAACAACAAGATTTCTTCCGGCTTTAACATCCTGAATAGCTGCAATTTGAGAAGAATCAGCGTCCAGTACCTGATACATGGTCTGATATTCCAGCTGAGTATCAACATCCTCTTCGTTGAATGCTTCAACATTATTTTTGGCCGGATTAAAAATAGCTTGTATCAACTCATTTTTGGTTAAATCAACATTATCCTCCCAGCTTTCTGGATTTAAATCGTTATACATTACAAATTTTGTAAAACTAAAGAATCCTAATGCAATATCATCGTTGACTTTCCAGGATTCCATTCTGCTTACTGCACGCTGGACTTTGGCAATATAATGATCTATAACTTCACCATATTTTTTAAATTCAAAATCAGGAAGCGTAATGCCTGCATCGGCAAGTTTAGCCTTAAGTGAAATGTTTGTCTGAATATCCTCACCAGTCCATTCTAAATTGAATGATTCGCCGACTTTTTTACGCTCCATCGAAACAGGAATTAAAACAAGAGGTGCTCGATTAGTCTGCTTTGGTTTTGACTTGTCTATCCATTCCAGAAATCCAACAGCAAGATAAAGAATATTGTATCCCTGTTCCTGCAGCATAGTTTTAGCTTGATTATTAATATAATATAATCTTTTTTGAAGTTCATTTGGAGTTAAATCAGTAGCAAGCTTTTTATTGCCTTCGGAAAATTTTGAAAAATCAAAAGGAATATGATCCCATACTGAAGATTTTTTTTCGGCTTTTTCCTTCTTGTTGGCTACAAAATACATTTTATTTTCCTGGAGAACTAGTGTTTGATAAACATTAATTGGTGTTTGATGTTTAATACTGACTGTTTTAGCCCTGGACTTAAAATTAAGCAACTGATTTCTTAAAGTTAAATCCAGCAGTTCCTTACGCAGGTTTTCAAACTCTTTTTCAATTTTATTGTTAGATTGATGGGATAACATAATAATCAAGATATATATTTAAAAAAAATTCAAATAACATATCTTAATATTGAATTTTTAATTAATAAAGTTTACTTAAAAATTAGATATTGGTTTAAAAGGTCCAAAAAAGCTTAATTTTTCACTAGCTATTTTAGATGCAAAATTTGCAGATTCTAATATTGATTTTGAAGATAATTTTTTTGCAACATACGCTGCCATAAATGTATCACCGCAGCCTGTTGAATCTACAATATTATTGTTTATAACTGGTGAAATATTATACTCTTCATCGGAAATTACTCTTGAGCCTCTGCTTCCATTTGTAATAATGATTTCATTAATATCATACTTTTTATAATCATTATCCGGAAAAATAATGGAAGCTTCCTTTTCATCAAGAAATAATGAATCAAAGGAGGATATAATTTCACAGAAATTGTCCGGGCATCTCAGGTCAATTGAATATGAATTATCAGATATTTTATTTGCTGGCCTTCGTAAAAATCCCTGAACTGATGTAAAAATTGGTACTTCAAGAGTTTTTAAATAATTTATTGTTTTTAACGGAAAATCAAATGCATTCAACGGATTTAGTATAATCGCATCAATGCTTTCAGGCAGTATTTTAACTAAATCTTTTTTTAATATCGGAATGTCTGCAAAATTGCTTGACTGAATCCTGTAATCGGGATTATTGGTGGGATAGCAGTTGGTAAAAAAGTGAGTTTTATCTTTTTTAATTAGATTGATTTTATTTGAATCAGGAAACTCATTTAATAAGCTTTCATCAGCGCAATTGATTATGCAGTGATAATCGGAGTAATATTTTTCAAAAACGAATGATTGGTAATAGCTGGCTCCGCCTGTTTTGGATTTTCTGTCTGACTGTTTGATAATTATATCCTTTGCTGCCGGGCCAATACAAAATAATGTCATGATAAAACGTCCTAATTTAAATCGTATTCAAATTGCTTTTCTAATACTGGAATTTCTGCACGTATTAATTGTATAAAAATCAAAAAATAAGTGCTATTGCAAAGGCAATAACACATAGTTAGTTTATATTATTTCAATTGTAATATCAGTGATATGATATTTAGAAGATAAATTGCGAATATTATTTTTAATTTCGCCAGTATTTTCAAAATCATCAATGCTTAATTTCAATGTGAGAACTGAATCAATGCCGTCAAGTGACCATAAATGGAAGGATTCTATACTTAAAACATGATTAACACCAAGAATCTCTGTTTTAAGCTGATCAACATCAATATTGGATGGAGTTTTTTGAATTAAAACCCTCCAAGACTCCAAAAATGTCTTGCCTATATTATATAAAAGCCAAAGACTGACCGCAATCGAAACAAATGGATCAAGGAAAGAAACATCCCAAAAAATTACAAGTAATGCTAAAATCAAAATAGCAATCCATTCAAAAATATCGCTTAGCAAATGAAAAGAAATAGCTTTTTCATTAAATGTTTCCGCCCCATGAAGACGCCAAACAGCAATTCCTTTGAATATAATACCAATAACAGCCAAAATTAACATTCCTTCCCCGTCAGGAGTTACGGGAGATAAAATTCTACCAATAGCTTCATAAATAACAAAGAACGAAATGAATATTACAAATGAAGAGGTTATTACCGCACCAATAACAGAATATCTTTTATAGCCGTAAGTGTATTTATCACTTGGATCTTTTTGAGAAACTCTCTCCAGAATCCAAGCTATTCCAATAGCTATTGTATCCGACAAATCATGCATGGAATCTGCAATAATAGCCATACTATTAGTTAGAAAACCTCCGATTATAACAATAATATTGAAACATAAATTTGCAAAAAAAACAAATAAAAGATTATCACCTGCTTTTTTATGATGATTATGTTCACTATCAATCTTCATAAGACATTATATAATATTTGAATAATAAAAATCTTTTTACACAAAAGAGAATGGGAAATGAATAATATATCTGATGAAAATATCAAAATAAGGGGAAATTTAAATAAATATTATTTTTAACATGCAATATGCCGTTTAATATTAAAATAAATTGACTCGAGTATTTAATACTGGTTTTAAGTGGAATAATTCAGATAATAAAATCAATGCCATTGACCTTAAAATATATATAATTTAAAGTTTAAAAGAGTATCAGTGATTAGAAATGCCGATGACTGGAACAACAATTTTTTCACATATACTTCCCGTAATTTTTGGATTTGTAGGATTATTACTTATTATGTCCGGTGTAATGGATGATAACAAGCCTAAGTTAGGATTAGGTATTGTATTATTTGTTACAGGTTGTATTTTCCCATATGTTGTATTGAGTTCAATTTTGTAAAGGGAAACTATTCCCAATATGATTTTCAATAGCTATTTTTATTATTTAGGTTGCAGTGCTTTCTTAAGTAGTGAATAAGTATGCAGGAAAGTACTGACTGCAGAATTGCTGTACAACCAAAATCATTAAAAGATTAGTTAAATCTTTCAAGATGTAACCAGTTACTAAAATCTGTGCCGAGTCTTTTAATCATGTGAAAAATCAAAGCAATAAAATACTATTGAAGCATAAAACTCTAGAAAATCTTAGACTTTACTTGTCTTAAGTCCAAAAATCTGTTTTTTAAAATTAAATCTTAAATACATTTAAAATCAAAAAAAAGAAAGAGTAATAGTTAAATTACTCTTGTGTAAAATGAAGACTTATTAATTATAATCTTCTTCTTAATCCTCCAACACCGACGACCATTAAAGCCATTAAAGCAAGAACTAACGGATTACCTGTTTCAGGCAATGTTTGTTCTGCAGCTGAAGCAGAAGCAGAATCTGATTCATCATCGTAACCAAAAAATGCAATGTCGTAGTTATTAGACAAGTCTGGATCTGGAGTATCACTTACAGCCATAACTTCATTAAAGTATGGACCATAATCTAAAACAGCAGTATATAAATACATTACAGCACTTTCACCTGCAGGCAAATTACCAACATCCCAGAAGCCTAAGTCTAAATCATAGACCCCTTGAGAAGCCAAATAATCCACTGCAATCAAATTATCAGAAATGACATCATATACCATTGTGTTTTCAGCAACATCTGGACCATAATTGTAAACAAGAACACCCCAAGTAACAATGTCTCCTTCCTGACCTAAAACTTCAGTATCCACCATTAGATCAGCAGAAGGAGTAGTGCTAACAGCAGTAGCAGTTTCTTCACCACCAGCAGCAGAACCGACATCACCATCATCAGTTGAATCAGCAGCAACATCTTCAGATGTAGCAGCTACAACACCATCGTCAGCAGGAGCAACGTCACCAACAGTTTCTTCGGCACTTACAGCACCTAATGTCAGTGATAATGCTAATATTATCAAAAGTATCGAAAATATTTTTTTCATTTAAATCACATCATAGTTTAAGAAAAATCAATATCCCGATTACTTATTATGCATAATATGAAATCAATCACTATCGATTTCCATTACTATTTATAAAATTAATAGCATATAAACTATGTGTATTTTTTAAAATAAATAAATATTATTCATGTATTAAAGAAATAACTTAAAATTATTTAATATAATAAGAAATAAAATGAATATCATAAAAAAAAGGACAATAATAATTATTTAATATTAATTTAATCACAACTTATCTTTAAAAAAAATACAAAATCAAACAACATTGTAACAATTCAAAACAAAGCTGAAACTATGTTATAACAGGCTGACTTCACCCGAATGTAGAGCAGTTCCTATTAAAACTTTTTTGATACCCTTCAAATCCAATTCATCAATGGAATCTTTATTTAAACCACCCGCTATTATCAGCTTATCTTTAATATCCCAGAAATTATCCAAGAGAACATCATTATAGCCTTTTTCAGTCCCAACACTACTGATATCCAAAAGTATAATCTCATTAGGATTAATATCATCCAATACTTCTTTAAATTCAATCAATGTCAAATCCAGATTTTTTGAATACAATTCATTATCTTTAACATCAACGCTAATGACAATCCTTTCCTTAGGATATGTATTAAAAATATTATATATCTCATCAATGCTGTCAATCGTTTCTGTTGGAACTATCAGTTTATAGGCATAATCCAGGAAAAATTCAAATGATTCTGCATTCTTTATTCCGGCATCCAGAATAACCGGCACTAAAGTATTGATCATTTTGATGTCATTAATGTTGTGGCCCTTCTTTTCAATCAAATCCAAATCAGCTATATAAAGTTCACTCGCCCCATTTAGTTTTAATCCCTGTGAAATTTCTATAGGATTAGATGACGGAGCAAAAATCGTTTGCAGAGGCTGGTATGTATCCCTTAAACCAGACTTGCCACTTACGGCCTGACCTTTTTTTAAATCTAAAACTGGTATTTTTTTTATCATTCAATCACCCACACTATACTTTTTTGAAAGCATAGTATTTAACATGATAATCTGTCAGCATGTTCTGTAAACATCCCAATTATCTATAAACAGATTAATTTAAAATATCCTAAAACACCATGATTTATCAAAAAAAGAACTTAAAAAAAAACAACGAAATAAAATCAGGCTAAAAAATAATTTTTAGCCCAATTTTTGAAGTAAAAATAATGATCAATTTAGGGAGAGTATAAAAAAATATGATTTAAACCCTTGTGTAATATATTAAGCATTATAGTATATAAAGTTATTCATATTTTATAAAAATTAAAGTATACTTGAATTAATATTTTTCAAATAATTATTAAATAAAATAAACAATGATTAAAAATAAAATAAAAAAATAAATAATATATTTAAAAATATTAAAAAAAATATAATTAAAAGAAAAAAAACAATGAAAAAATTAGAAAATCAATAAAGTTTGATTGAAAAAAAACACCAATAAAAAATGAAAAAATCCGGACAGAATATGAGTATAAAAAAAAGTAATTAAAATAATCAAACTCTGAAGTTATCATCAATATATGAGTCAAACTTTAAATAAGCATTATCAATAGCTTCAAGGAGCAAATCCTGATTAATACTAGACAATTCATCAAAACTAACACCCAAATCAACATCAACATCAAGCTGATTGTTATCGTAGTTAATAGTGATGTTTAAATCTATATCTTCAAGCTCTTTTGTTGAAATAACACGTGAAACTTCCCTTTCAAGAATTTCACCAAAATTATCAGATATAGTTTCCAAATCATCCGAAGATAATTTCTTTAAATCAGACATAATAATCTAAAAAAAGATAAGATTAAGCTCCATTAGGAGCCATTCCTTTCATTGCAGACTGGATATCCATTTGCATTTCCTCAAGTTTTTTCATAACTCTTTCTTCCTGACGGGACATGGTCTGTTTTCTTAACTTGAGAGTTTCTAATTTATCTTCCATATCTGCTAAAGCATCATTGTAATCCACTTTAATAAGTAATGAACCGGCTTGTTTAAATACTTCTGTATTCTCATCATTCTTATTAAGTTCTTCTAAAGCTTTTTCAGTTTCTTGGATTTGAACTTCAACAGTTTGAATCTGCATAGTTACAGCCTGAGCCTGCTGTTGTAACTGCTGAAACTGATCTAATTGATGTTGTATATTTTCTGGAATCTCCATAATAATCACCTTTTAATTTTTTGTTAAATAGTTAGATTGTTAATTTCCAATGATAACTTAATCCATTTAATAGCTGAATTAACAGAAGCCCTAAATGATGTTGAATCCTCTGCATCAATGTCAATAATGATATTTTTACCATCCAGTGTCAAATCCATTGATGAACGATAATCAGGAGCCGTTTCAAATTCTAAAACAATAGAATCATAAATAATTCTTGCCTGATCGGCACTGTCAAATTCAATATCAATTCGGCTTTTAACGGATTCTAAAGGACTTTCATCACTCATAATTCATCAATAATTTTTTTAATATTAATCTGAAAATCTGTTTCTTCTCCAAATTTATTAATAAAATTAATCTTAGCTAATGAACTTTCATCACCACTGGTAATATGAATATAATTTTCATCTGCACTGTCCACTAATTCAAAACCTAAAATGTCAGACAAGCAATTTAACTTACTAATCTCAGATACTATTTTTAATTTGGACGGGGAAATATTAAGCCGATTATTTGATGTACTGGCGGTAATAAGCATAATAAGTAACAGTTCACCCTCATTTGAGTAAAAAGTAATTCTACTAGGATTTCCCTTTATTTCATTAACAATAGCTAAATTAACTTCTTCTTCATATAATGCCTTAAGCAAAATCTCCCTCATGTTCATTTTGCCCCGATTAATCGAAACAGATCCTGTTGCATGGGCAAAATTCTTGCAGAACTTTCTTGTCTTTTGAGAAGGTTTTCTTGAAGTCGAAATCAACATTGAAATCAAAAATAGTAAAAAAAATTATAGATAAAAAAGAGAATCACTCTAGTTTTTCTATTTTTTCAAACCTACCCTATTTTTCATGTTCCCATCTGGAACACTAGCGGATACAGGTTTTGCGTTTTCTGGAACATTTTTAAATAAGATTCTGTACCTACATTGTGGACATTTATTGTCCATGTAGCTTCTCTGATCTACTTCAGCTCCACAGCGTGGACATCTATACAAGGATTATTCCTCCACTTTGATATCTCTTATACTACGTGCTGCAGATTTAGCCATTGGTGTTTGAGGAATGTATGCTCCACCAGTGAATACTGCACCACATTTTCTGCATTTCCAAATTCCAGCTGCCTGTCTTTTTACATAAGGTCTATCACATTTAGGACAAACATGATTTTTCTTCATATTTTCTTCGATAATCTTAACAGATCTTTTTGCTTTTCTTCCGTATCTTGCACCGAACCTTCCTGTAATACCTACTTTTTTAGTTCTTGCCATGTTATTTTCTCTCCATATATAGTAAAAATAATAAAAAATAATGTAAATCTCATGACTTACATAGATTAATAAAATTAATCAAAAAATTATCTAATATAATAGTATTATATCACATCATATTTAAAGTTAGCGATAAAATTAAAGATAAATTTTAATTCATCAAAAAATGAGATAAATTAAAGTTTAAATTTAGTTGAAACTGTGGTAATTTGGACTCTCATTAGTGATTAATAAATCATGAGGATGTGATTCCTTAATACCACTGCTTGTGATTCTTACAAATTTAGCCTTTTTCTGCATATCAGCTATATCCTTAGCTCCACAATAGCCCATTGAAGATTTTAAACCACCTACTAGCTGGAATAAAATTTCACTAACAGTTCCTCTATATGGCACTGCACCTTCAATTCCTTCCGGAACATATTTAGTATGATTCATTTTACTCTTAGAACCTTGGAAATACCTATCAGCACCGCCATCGAACTCACTGGTCATAGCTCCCATTGAACCCATTCCACGGTATTTTTTATATTGTTTTCCGTTCATAACAACAATATCACCCGGAGCCTCTAAAGAAGCGGCCAGTAAATTACCCAACATCACTGCATCTGCACCTGCACCAATGGCCTTTGCAATATCACCAGAGTATCTTATACCGCCATCTGCAATAACAGGTACGCCTTCGTCTTTGGCAACATCAGCAACATCGGAAATTGCAGTTAACTGAGGTACTCCGACACCGGCTACAATACGTGTAGTACACATGGAGCCCGGACCGATACCAACTTTTAAAGTATCAACACCCATGGATATTAAGTCTTCTGCAGCTTCTGCTGTTGCAATATTACCAACGCAGAGTTCAGCATCAATATTATCCTTAATAGTTTGGGTAAACTTGACTACATCCATATTATGAGCATGAGCACAATCAATGGAAATAATATCTGCACCTGCCTGATCTAAGGCCATAGCTCTGTCCAAATCAAATGGCCCTGAAGCTGCTGCAACCAGATAGTTACCTTTTTTATCACGGGCAGCATTTGGATATTGTGCCTGATTTAAAATGTCTTTGATTGTGATAATACCAACCAGCTTGCCGTCATGAAGAACAGGCAACCTTTCAACCTTATTTTCATAGGCAATATTTAGTGCTTCTTCAGCAGTAATCGGTTCTTCAACAGTAACAACATCGGAAGTCATTATGTCTTTAACAGTTTTATTTGGATCAGATTTTAAAACAGGACGTATATCTCTTTTTGATATGATTCCAATGATTTTATCATCTTCAACAACCGGAAGTCCGCTAATCAGTTCATCCTGCATTTTAGATTGAACATCCAATATTGTTGAATCAGGAGCTATTGTAACAACATCACGGATAGTTAAGTCTTCAGCAGATTTAACCTTTTTAACTTCCTCAACTTGTCTTTCCTGAGATATATTCCTGTGTATTACTCCAATACCACCTTCCTGTGCCATTGCAATTGCAAGACTTGCTTCAGTGACAGTATCCATAGCTGCACTTAAAATAGGAATATTCAACTTGATATCTTTAGATAAGGATAATCTTGTATCAATGTCTTTTGGTTCGACATAGCTTGCATTTGGAGTAAGTAAAAAATCATCAAAAGTATATGACATTCTGGCTTCTTGAACTTTTTTTGAAAACATATTAAACACCTATTAGAATGAATTGCATAAATCTTTAAGTTCAGCAACAGCTGTGTGATGTATTTTTCCAGTGTTACGGTCTCCACCTACACAGGCAGCTCCCCTGATACCTACAACATCACATCCCAAATCATGTAATGTTTTTAATTGTTCCTTCTTAATTGAGCCTGCAAGTGCAGTTTTCAAATTATAATCATGAGCTTCACTAACAAATTCTGTTAACTGATCAACATCCAAATAATCAAATAAAGTATGGCCATCCTTGACTGCAGTATCCAACATTGCCAAATCACAATTGGAATCTTTAGCTATTTTTGGTATTTCCATAGGATCAACTGCGTTAACACGATGGGCATCTGCATAACCTGCAGCTACAACTATAGTATCAGGACTAACGTCTTTAATGGTTTTGGATACATTTTTCATTACATCAACAGCTTCATCGTAGTTTTTGGTTCCGTATAATCCAACCTTAATATAGTCTGCTCCTGAAACATGCGCTCCCATTGCTGCAAGGGAAACTGTACCTGGTTTATAAGGCACATCACCCAATGTTGCACTAACCAGTTTATCCTCAGGTGTCAACTCACGAATTTCCTTTATAACCCATGGAAAATTAGCACCCAAGGAACCTTCTTTAGGATTTTTAACATCAACAATGTCAGCTCCACCTTTGATAGATTCAAGAGCTTCTTCACGATTTATAGGACTTATTAATAGAAGCATGTATTTCCTCCGTTTATATAAAATTAAAATCTAATATTATAATATATAAACTTCCTTCTTTATAAGCATATGCTTTAATGTTAAATTAAAAGAAACTCTATTAATTAAAAAGTAAATTAAAAAAATATTGTTAATAGGGTGAATTATTTTTACCAATATTGTCTTTGATTACACCATGAATTTTTGGATAGAAACCTTTTTCTGCTGACGATTTTCTTAAATTCTCAATAAGTTCATTTGTAGGAACAGCTAACGGACAGTTTAAAGTACATAATCCACATAATGTACACATGTATAATCCTGAGTTAAAGCATGTCTCATCATCTTCAATATACTTGGACATCGCAACACCCCTGCCCCCAAGATAATTATTGAATCCGAATTCATTGCCGACTGCATTATAAACCGGGCAGTGAATCAAACAATTTCCACATCCGATACACCACAAACATTCTTTTTTGGCCTTGCTTCTTCCATTATCAAGAAATATAACCACAACTTTTCTGGCACCGTACATATTTTTTAATAATTTTTTCTCAATGTCAGCAGTTTTAGACGGACCGGATATTACATTCATATATGATGTTACATAGTTTCCCGTTGCATAAACTGTTTCAAGTTTTGCAAGTGAAATTGCATCTTCAAGTGTAGGTACAATTTTATCAATTCCTGCTACTATTATATGCAATTCCTTTAATGAAACCAGTGAAATATTACCTTCATTGTGAACCAATACACAGGATCCCTCTTCAGCAGATATTGCATTGGCACCCGATATACCTACCTGTGCATTTTTTATATTGATTAACACATCTTCACGGACAACTTCCATAATTTCCCGGGCAACAGGATCAATATCCTTATCTAATGAATCATTAACAATATCAGCTATTTGTAAAATATTTAAATGAGACGCAGGCCCCGTCGGATGAACAGGATTATTGTCAAATTTTTTAAGCTGAAGTAACCTGTCACCCAAATCAGTTTCTATAACTTCCCAGCTATTGGATGACATTTCATCTTTAAAATTGATTTCACCTAGTGTATTTGACTTGGATTTGGCAATAACCTTATAATCATAATCTTTCAACAAATCTAAGATAATAGCTATTGCATCACCTGCCGTTTCGGCAAACTCAACATCAATACCATTACGGTCAAATGAACTGCAGGTTTCCTCAAATAACGAGTCAAAATTATCAACAGAAAACTTTTTAATGTCTTTAACTCTCTCTTCCAAGTATTTGACTTTCGAAAATTCATTAAGTTTAGATGACCTTGACTTAACAGTATTGAATGATTTTCTCATAGTTTCAATTTCATCTTTATTCATCCAAACCACCATACTTGACTAGAAATTCAGTTAAATCCAAAACTTCAACATCCTCATTTTTCAAATTGACCTTACAGAACGGACATGAAGTGATTAAAATATTAGAATCGGTTTTTTTAGCCTGATCGATACGTAATTTTGACATTCCCAATGCTAAATCGGGATAAGCAGATTTAACACCACCTCCCGCACCGCAGCAAAGACTGTTTTCATGATGATTATCCATTTCAACAAGATTAGCTACATTTGCAATAACTTCACGCGGTGGAGATAAAACATGACAGTGTCTTGACAAATGACATGGATCATGATATGTAACATTAAAATCCTTTTTGTCGAAACTGAGTTTACCTTCATCAATCAGCTGATTAATAAATTCTGATATATGAATTACATTCAATCCTTCATAATCATTTTTTAATGTGTTATAGCATCCTGCACATGAAGTCAGCACCAATTCACCACTTAATTCTTTTGTATTTTTCTTAATCTGATTTTGGGCATCATCAATAAAACCTGTTCTTAAAAGAACAGATCCACAGCATTTTTCATCTTCTAATGTTTTATAATCAACATCAGCCAGTTTTAATAATTTCTCTGTACTGTCTACAATTGATGTTTCTCTCTGGCGAGCGGTACATCCTCTAAAATAAATCATAATTATTCTTCGTCCTCATCATCTAATGTGATTTCATTATCAATAGCTAATTGCCTAATTAACTTATCCATTTGCTGCTCGTTATCTTCAATTCTAATGTATAATTTGAAGATTAGGTAAAAACATATTATAAGACCAACCACTGAGATAAAATCCAGACCCCTACCCATTCCAAATTTCATTGCAATCAATGTTGAAACATCCGGAACGAAAGTCATCACTAATACGAACACCCAAACCACACAGAACAGAACAAAAGTTGCAGGGGTTGACTTTTTATACCTGAGCCTATTGTAGATAAACAGTATTGAAAAAATAGCTACAATAATTATTACAACCTGATATAAATGCAGTGAACCTAACATGAAAAACACTCCCTAAAATCTGAATAAATCAATAATCATTTTAAATAATATTTTTAATCCAACAATAGCATCAGTACCCTTATTTTGAGTTTCTGGTGTGTAAATTGTTGTGATTGTAACTTCAGATAATCTTAAATTATTATCTGTGATTTCTTTAATGAACTCTGATGAAACACCGTATCCCGAAGATACTACATTGATTTTGCTTGCGGCATCCCTTGTGAATGCTCTTAAACCTGACTGTGAGTCCTTTACCTTCCTTCGATAGAATATTAGTGTTAAAAAATTCATTACAATATTCGCAAAGCTTTTGGATAAAGGCATGTCTTCAAATGGCCTTGATCCAATTACTGCATCGGCTTCACCATCATACAATGGCTGAATAACTTTTGAAATATCTTCAATTGCATGCTGTCCGTCAGCATCAAATGTAATGATATATTGTGCATCCTTTTTAATGGCTGCTTCCATTCCTGTATTTAAAGCAGCGCCTAATCCCCTATTTATCATATGCGAAACAATAAATATTTTATCAGGATATTTTCGTTTAGATTCTATAGCTAATTCAAGGGTATTATCGGCAGAACCGTCATTAACCAATAGAACATTATAACCCTCTTTTGCAATTCCTTCTATAATTTCAGAAACCGTTTTTTCCTCATTGTATGCAGGTACAACCAAATAAACATCATCTTTAAAATCTGACATAATAATCATTAATTCCCCTTATAATGGTCCTGCATCTTCTTTTCCTTCACGCATTCCCATTCCTGCTTCTTTTTGCATAGCTTTTCTGTGATACATCATTTTAATTAGATTCTGTGCATGTTCACGTGCTCTATTTTCTGCGAGCTTTTTTAATTCTACAGGGTCTTCCTCTTCATCTTCATGGACAAAAACTTCCAATATATGTGTATTTGTCATCAGCTGAGCATTGATTAAACCTGTTGATGCTTCATGAGCACACATCTTATCCTTTTCCATTGGACCAGGCATTCCGAGTGCCATTACAATATCACAGTTTTCCTGTTCTATGAGGATTTTTGCAGTTACCGGTAAATCTTTAACTCCAGGTACTGTCTTTCTGATAATTTTCAAATCTGTTGCATTATTTTTGAGCTCATCTATTGCAGCTGAAGCCATGTCAAATCTCGCAAAAGTTGTGTCACAAATTCCAATCCTCATATACTGTTCACCTTAGTGGTAATATATGTAAATTTTAATATTAATAGTTAATCAAAAAACAAAAGTGTATTAAGAAGTATTATTGTAAGTAATACTTTAAACATGAAAATTATTATGAACATTAAATTAAAAAAAAAATTAGTTTTTGTTTATAAGCTCAAGAAACTTATCTTTCGCTTCATTAATTGTTAAAGGATAATCGCCCTGCATATCAAATCCTTCAGATTCAATCTGCTGAAATAAATCGGTTACAATAGGAACCTTCAAATTGGCCTTTTCAAGAATATCTGGCTGTGAGAAAATTTCTTTTGGTGTTCCTTCACCAATTAATTCACCATCAACCAAAACAAAAACCTTGTTTGCATAATCCGGCACTAAATCAACTTCGTGAGTCGAAATGATAATTGTAATTCCTTCAGAATTAAGTTCTCTTAATAAGCGAGTTAAATCAGTTACACCTTGAGGATCAAGGCCTGCAGTAGGCTCATCCAAAACCATTATTTCAGGTTTCATAGCTAGAATACCTGCAATTGAAACTCTTTTTTTCTGACCTCCACTCAGATGATGAGGCGCAGTTTTCTCAAAACCACTCATTCCAACACGTTGCAGTGCTTCTTCAACACGGTCCTGAACTTCTTCCATTGACAGACCTAAGTTTAAAGGTCCGAAAGCCACATCTTCCTCTACAGTCGGAGCGAAAATCTGATCATCAGGATTTTGAAATACAATTCCTACTTTCTGTCTGAATTTAAGCAAGGATTTTTTATCATATTTTAATTCTTCACCATCGATGAAAACTTTACCATCATCAGGTTCATAGATACCATTTAAATGAAGAAACAGAGTCGATTTACCAGCTCCATTTTTACCCAATAATGCAACCATATCTCCCCTTTCGACTTTTAAGCTAACTCCTTTTAATGCTTTGTATTCATTATTGTAGGAATATTTTAAATTCTTAACCTCTAACATGATTAATTACCCCTTTTTTTGGTTTGTAAAGTGGAAGCTCACCATTATATCCTCTTGAATCCAGGGAATTTTGTAAGGTTTCACTTTTATCCAGTGATCTTAAAAATATTGTACTTGTAAGAGCACCTAAAGACTTAAACGAATTGGTATATGAATGATAACCCAATCTGGTTTCCTGTGCCTTTTGCATTGTGTCAATTTCATTTAAGAAAATAAAAATCGTATTGTACATTAAAAGAGCAATTTCGATTACTATTTTTGGAATCTTAAGAGTAGCCAGACAATGCAATATTTTAGCAATTGGAGTTGTAAGAGCTAGAAAACCAAGACATGGCAAACATCCTAGAACACGCATAAATGTGTAAACACCATAGTGCAGGGAATCAGTAGTTACTACAATACCAAATATTCCGGTTTCATAAATTACTTTACCGCTGCCAAAAAAGAAAACTAAAAATAAACAAGTAATTACTAAAAATGCCATCGGAATTAGTAAAAACTTTATATAAGATTTGTAATTAATTCCAGCAATAGCTAAAATCACAACGGACATTGCAATGAATATAAACACATCAAAATACAGGTTGTCCAGAGCGAGTGTTAAAATTAGTAAAAAAACCGTTAAAAACAACTTAAAATAAGGATTCGATTCGGTTAACTTGTTGTTATGCGCGATATAATCCATATCAAATTTCATATAATCACAAAAAAAATAAGGAAGAAGATGATTTATTCATCTTTTCCAGATTGACCTCTCCAGTAACCAAAGAAATAACCAATAATTATTGCTCCGATTGCTGCTTGGAGAGCGAATACTAAACTTTCTATTTCACCACTTGGTGGTTCCCATATTGAAGAAAACCAAGGTTCAAATCCCGATTCCTCAATAGCTTCACCAGCCGCGTCATCAGCACCTCCAAAGTATCCGTCATCCTCACCATGACCATTGAACATAATCAATGGTGCAATGAATATGATGATACAAATGACTGCCAATATAATTAAAGTTGTCTTATTCATAATATCACCTATGCCTCATTAGGAGCTAATACATTAAGTTTAGCTAATAATTTTGGTTTATAAGCTTTTAATCTGTCCCATATAATTACGGTTAAAATACCTTCACCAATTGCTAAAGGTACTTGAGTTACAGCGAAAATAACTAAAAATTTAGTTAAAGCTGATCCGAATGAAGGAGATGGGAAAGCTAAAGCTAATTGGAATGAAGTCGCAACATAAGTTAATAAATCTCCTAAAAATGCAGCGAAAAATATTGCAATTGTTGAAGAAATATTTCCTTTAGTTAATGCTTTATATACAATCCATCCTATAAGTGGTCCTACAATACCCATTGAGAAAATATTTGCACCTAAAGTAGTCAATCCACCGTGGGCAAGTAATATTGCCTGGAATAAAAGTACAATAGTCGCAAGTACAGCAGTTACAGCAGGTCCAAATAATGCAGCACCTAATCCATTACCACAAGGGTGTGAACAGCTTCCAGTAACGGACGGTAGTTTTAAAGACGATAAGACGAACATAAATGCTCCACTAACAGCAATTAATGCTTTAGATTCAGGAGTTTCGTCCACAATTTTTTTAACTTGATAAATACCATATGCAACGACGATAATTGATATTACAAACCAAATAATACACCATTGTAATGGTAAATACCCCTCCATAATATGCATGATAAATTCCTCTCAATTTTTTGTTAAAATTAATATCAAATTTAGATGAACTACAATTTAAAATAGTTAAACATAAACTGACATTCTAAATATTTGATATTTATAGTATATAAATTTAATTAAATAAAAATCAAGTATACTTTAGAAAACAAAAATGTTGAGTTGAGTAATACTTCCCAGTTTTTCCATAGAGACATCATTTTTGACAAAAAATAGACATCAGAAGTCTCCCAATAATATATAAATATTTTTACATCGTTTAATCATTACAATTTTATTATAACCCACTGTTTAAGTATCAATATTATCTAATTTTTTTTAAATATTATTTTAGAAAAAACAGAGAAATTTATAACATTTTTAAAGAAAGTTTTACTCTAAAATTCATTTGATAATATGAAAAAAATTATACAAATTAAATTTAAATCAATTAATTAATACATTTATCTCATTCAAAGTAAATTTACTGAAAATTATTCATTTTAAGGCTTAACAGAAATCTGTCAACCACATTTTAAATATTCGATTAGCAAATAAAAAGTAAAGTAAATGTAAACACACCATCAATATGGCATAAGCATACTTTAATGAAATAATCCAATTCATGAATTTTTCTCCATACAACCATTATGTTCAATTTAAAAAAAATAAACACTACCTATCTACACAAAGCATCTTTAATTTGATACATTCTGAAAAGTAATATAAACAATAACAATTAAATAAGAGAATATGAACATAAAAAATAACATAATACTTGCTTTAGATGTAGGAAGCGAAAAAGAAGCTATTGAAATATGTGATAGTGTTAAAAACTACGTCGACACAATTAAAATAGGTTATCCATTGGCACTGGCCGAAGGACTTGAAATAATAGGAAAACTAAAAGACAAATATGATTTTCAGATAATATGTGATTTTAAAGTTGCAGATATTGATGAAACAAACAAAAAAATATGTAATGAAACATTTAAGGCAGGAGCTGATGCTATAATCTGTCATGGATTTACAGGACCTGACAGTGTGCAGGCCTGTCTTGATGTAGCAGAAGAATATGAAAAGGAACTGTTTTTGCTGACAGAAATGTCACATCCTGGAGCTAAAAAATTCCTGCAGAAAGCAGCTGATGAAATAGCAGAAATGGGAGTTGAAATGGGAATAACAAATTATGTTGCACCTGCAACACGTCTGGATCGACTGCAGGATATAAGAAATATCGTTGGAGAGGACGCATATATAATATCACCAGGCGTTGGAAAGCAGGGAGGTGACGGTGAAAAAACATTGAAAATATCAAATGCAATAATAGTTGGAAGAAGCATATATGAATCGGACAACCCACAGCAGGCATGTGAGAAATTAGTGAAACAATAATTAATAAATAAAAGGATAAACAAAAAATATTTTAACAGTTAAAAAGGAGGTTAAAAAATGGCAAAAGAAGTAACTAAATTAATAGTAGAGACTATTTTAGGATTAATTACAACAGCATTCGCATTTGTTGCAGGTTTAGCTTGGAATGATGCAATTCAAGCATTAATAGCCGAAATAGTCGGTCAGGGAGAAGCATTAAGTAGCTTATTCACTTATGCCATAATAGTTACAATCATTGCAGTTATAGTTACTGTGCTTATTGCAAGGTTCGCTGCAAGATTAGGTATTGAAATAGAAGAATAAAAAGGAAAATCAAAACTTTTCCTTTTTACTTAATTCAAAAACAACACCAGCCAATAAATATGAAACCTCAAACAGAATAAACATCACAAAAGTTAAGAATGAAATAACACCACAAACTGCCAACAGGAATAATACAATTTTCATCACAAAACGATATTCAAAGAAGAACAGAACAAAAGAATTATCCGTGAAATTCGAAGCCATTTCATGGCCAACCTCATCTAAAGAAGCACCACAAATACAAATTATTAAAATAAATATGTTCACTGGAGGAATGCCAAATGCCAATAAAATCACAATGAACAAAATCAGCGCAATCATATGATGAATCCCGTCAACCTTAAGGGCAATAAAATTACCTATCAGAATACTGATGAAAATGTAAGCTGCTCCAATATCCAAAACAGAAGCAAAAGCTGAACAAACTCCACATAATACACTGAAAATAATAGCTATTCTCTTATTTCCATCTACATCATATGCATCATCAGAAAATTTCATGAAAAACCCTGAAAGGAAAAATAAAATAGGTAGAACAATATAATTCAAATAAAATCAACTCCTTTTAAAGTTTATCTAATACAGCAGCATAAATCAAAGGAAAAATAATAGTAACATCACCAATAACAGTTTCAAGTGTTGATTTGCACTTCGCCTTGGACCATGATTTGGCTTCCTGCAGCGGAGCACCACTTAAACTGCCTGCCTCAGGTCTGTCCATTGTAATTTGTATAGCTGAATCCAAACCGCCTCTAAGTAATGTGGAAGCAAGAGTGTAATGTTTAGTTAAACCGCCACCCAACAGGATACCACCAATACGCTCGCTGTCAAAAACCAGATCGGACAGATAATGCATATCTCCAACGGCATCTACAGTAAAATCATGATCCTGCGTAAACATCCATAACTGCAAACCAAACATACTGTCGATTAGTCCTGGAGCAAAAATAGGGGTCTTATTTCTTGCTGCTGTTGCAACAAAAGATTTTTCATCATCAACAAGCAAACCAACTTCATATAATAATTCTTGGATTGATATTTTGCTTTTTCGTGATGAAATATCCTCAAATATTTTGGTAATTTCACTTTCAAAAACAGTAAAGTCATCAGATCCCACATTAATATCCGCAATTCTGCCAATTCCTTCAGCATTTAATTCCTCATCATCACGGCCTTCATCACGATAATGGCTTCCGCCAAATGCTTCTAAAAGGTCGTGTGTAATATTAGCCCCACTGGATATTATCAAATCAACATGATTCTTTGAAATCATTTGAGTTACAATGTTTCTAAGACCGCCAGGTATTAAAGGACCACCTAAGCTCATAAATACACTCATGCCTTCATCTCTAATCATATCAGCCAGTATATTGCATGATCTTGCCACTCTTCCGGAACCTAAAACACCGGAAGCATCAAACTGATCGATTAATTGGGATATCTTCATATCTTTATCAACGTTTAGCTGACGGACTTTATCCATTAAATCACACCTATTCCTTAATAATAGGGAATTGTTTTAAATTGGTCATTGAATCAATTAAATCAGTTCTTGTAACAATTCCAACTAACTTATTATTATCATCCACTATTATTAATCGGGAAATCTCCTTTTCAAAAATTATTTCAATTGCCCTGACAATTTTAAGGTTTTCATTAATGATAATAACTTTAGTAGACATTAAATCGCCGACAGTTGCATCATCGTTGTCTTCAGCAATTGCACGAATTAAATCGCTTACTGTAAAAACACCTACAACATCATCATCTTCCATTACGGGTGCACCGTCAATACTATTTTTTGAAAAAATTTCAGCAGTTTTTTTTAAACTGTAATCTGATTGAAGAGTAATAACATTCCGAGTAGCAATATCTCCAACCTTCTGCTTAGGTATACTTCTGATTGTAGTTGTATCAACCAGTAGAATATTATCCAAATCATCACGGCCAACGATTTCTCCCATAACTCCAAGGTTATTGACCGGTGTCGGACCTATTCTAAGCATATCTCCTAAATTCAGTTCTTTTATATTACCCAATACTTTGATTGCAGCTTCACACTCATCAGGTTGAGGTACTGAAGTAAATTCAATTTTTGCAACGGATATTCCTTCCAGTTTTTTATCATTACAATATATCGGTATTTTGGTTTCACCATCAGAAATTGAAATGTTCAATGCATGATAAGCTTCAATAGTAGGTTTATATCCTCCTCTGGGACCAGGAACTCCTTTAACCAGACCTAAACTCCTTAGAGACTGCATCTGATTACGGATAGTACCGGGATTTCTACTCATGACTTCAGCAATGTCCTCACCTTTAATGGATTTACCATCTGAAGACTGATACAAATTAATTAGCGTTTGTAAGATTTCTTTCTGTACAGATGTTAACATAATTTTTCACTTGGCACTTACTTTGCATAAAATAAATGTTATTTATATCAAGAATACTTTATAAACATAATGATTTATCATTAAAAATTATTAAATATGTTACAGTGTTTTCAATCAGGATAACTTCAAAGAATATTTATCAATGAACTATTAAATGTATAAGCATGAAAAAAAGATTACTTGAAAAAACATCCGATAAACTATCCCCATTAGGTTTTGGAGCAATGCGATTACCTCAGAAAAATGGTAAAATAGATAGAAATGAGGCGAAAAAACAGATTTATTATGGAATAGATAATGGAATAAATATAATTGACACAGCATATATTTATGGGGACAGTGAAAAATTTCTGGGCGAAGTACTAGTCGGAGACTACAAAAATAAAGTAAAAATAATATCAAAATTACCATCATTTCAAGTGAAAAAAAGAGAAGACATGGACAGAATATTAAACGAACAGTTAGAACGATTAAAGAGAAAGTGTATTGACTACTACCTAATACACTCCGTTGATTTAAAGACAATAAACAGACTGTGGAAAAGGGGACTGGCAGAATTCATCACCGATGCAAAAAGAAACGGGAAAATAAAATATGTCGGTTTCTCATATCACGGCGTTAAAGAAGAATTTGAAACATTAATTGACAGCTATGACTGGGATGCTGTGATGGTGCAGTACAACTACCTCGATGAAAATATTCAGGCAAGCGGAGAGGGAATAGAATACGCGGCATCAAAAGGTATAGGAATATTTGTGATGGAACCGCTGAAAGGAGGGATACTTGCAGGAAAAATACCAAATGAAGCAGAAGACATATTTAAACAGTCAAATCCAAATAAAAGCAGTGCACAATGGGCATTGGAATGGGTTTTGAACAATAGAAATGTGACAACAGTATTTTCAGGTATGAATAGTATGGAACAAATTAATGAAAATTTAAAGACAGCTAATGAAACAGATGCATTATCAATGAGTCTTGAAGATATGGAAACTGTAGAATCTGTTAAAAGAGTAATAAATAGAATGCTTAAAATTAATTGTTCAACATGCGGATACTGTATGCCCTGTCCACAGGGAGTAAACATCCCAGAATGCATAAAAATATATAATGAAAAGTATTTGTTTAGTGAAAAAGGTTTGATAACACCTTCATTCATTAATTACTATCATTACCTTGGAGGAGTTATTAATAATCCCTCCAATGCAGGCAAATGCAACGGGTGTGGAAAATGCTTAAGAAAATGTCCTCAGAAGTTAGACATTCCTGAAGAATTGAAAAAAGTTGAAAAGGAATTTGAAGGACATGGATTTAAAAGCAAGATATTGCTTATCAAGAAAATTGGAATGCCACTGTTTAATTTATACAACAAATTAAGAGGATCAACTTAAAGTGAAAAATTACCCCCTTAATTTATGATATAACTTCATCAAAATTTTATCTTCAGTTTTCATCCAAGTTTGTGCTTTTGTAACATCCTGTGTTTCCCTCCATAAATTCTCACGAACATAATCACTGGATTCTTTCATTGTTTCATCACCGGTTACTTTTCTCTGATAATCATACCAATCATAAGGCATTATAATCACCCTTTTACTGAATAATAATTTTTTTATTATGAAATTGCTATTTAAAGCTTGTTGAGCTCACTGATAAAAATTGCTCTGAAAAATACATACTATTTAAACTTATCCTCCCATCTAATTAGAGTAAACTATAAATACTATGAAAATGCTTAAATAAGATGAATCAAAATTCCCAAAATTAAAGAAATTTAAATAGTAAAATATTCAAAGTAAGGCTAAAGGTGATGAAAATGAAACTGGAAGAAATATTAACACCATGTCCAAAATGCGGTTCTAAAGATAAAATTGCACATAGAAAACTTTTAGATAACCACAGAGCACACGCTGAACTTGAAACATTCAAATGTGAAGAATGCGGATATGTTTTCTTTATAAATGAAGAAATTGAAGAGAATGAAAAAAGAGAACTGTTAAATAAACTAAACCAAATATACGGATAAATATGACATTTCATGTAATGATTATCCCCACATTAAACTGTCCATCAAATTGCAAATATTGCTGGGGTTCTGAAAACAAAAATGAGATGATGGACTTGGATATTATTGATGAAATATGCAATTGGCTTGAAGATTTCAGAGACGATAAAGTTCATTTTACATTTCACGGTGGTGAGCCATTACTTGCAGGATATGGCTTCTATGAAGAGGCACTGGAAAAGCTTTCGAAGCTTGATAATTTTGAAGGTTTTTCACTTCAAAGTAATATCTGGTTACTCAATGATGATTTAATTGAACTGTTCAAAAAATATAATGTTATTGTAAGTACAAGTATAGATGGACCTAAAGAAATTAATGATTTTCAACGTGGTGAAGGTTATTTTGACAAAACAATGAAAAAATTCCAAAGAGCAAAAGAAATGGGATTAAACATTAATTTCGTTTTAACAATAACGGATTACTCAAAAGACTATAGTGATGAGTTGTACGAGTTTTTCAAAACAGAACAGATGAATCTCAAAATACATGCAGCACTACCTTCATTAAGAGGAGATAATGCTGACCCTTGGGCATTAGACCAAGAAGAACATGGTAAACTGTTAATTGAATGGCTGGATAAATATCTCTATGATTTGGATAAGTTTTCAGTAATGGATTTAGACCATATATGCAAATCAACACTTAGAAGAAGAGGAACACTGTGTACATTTGCCGACTGTATAGGAACAACACTAGCTGTTGGATTTGACGGATCAATATACCCCTGCTATCGTTTCGTTGGGATGCCAGATTATATTCTTGGAAATGTAAAAACAAATCCCAGCTTTGATGACTTAAAAGAATCCGAATCATGGACAAAACTGCAGGAATTCAGGGAGTATGTTAATGAAAACTGTAAAACATGCAAGTATGTGAAATATTGTGAAGGAGGATGTCCATACAATGCAATAGTTGCATATAAAACAACAAAAGCAGTTGATCCACAATGTACAGCATATAAAATGATTTTTGGAGAAGTTTCAAAAAGAATGAATAAAGAATTTATGAAAAATGCAATGGGCGGTTTCCAGGCGGGAAGAACTAAAAAAGAAAATGAAGCATTCAGTATAATGGACTTAGCTATGAAGCCTTGACATTATACTTACTTTTATTATCGGTTGAACGTTCTGATGGCTTTGTCTTTAATTATTTTCAGAAGAACACCAACACCATGAGTTACAGGTCCCTTGGTTGAAGAATTTTCAACATCATAACGGACAGTTATTCCAACTTCAACAATTTTTAAATTGTTTTCACTGGCATCAGCTATCATTTCACTTTCAATACCAAAACCAGTATCTCTAAATTTAAAACATTTAACGGCTCTTGATGAAAATGCACGAAATCCGGACTGAGAATCTGTTAAACTGGTTCCGGCAGTAATATTTGTAGCAATATCTAAAACTTGCTGACCGATACGCCTATAAGCAGGAGTATTATCATCAAAACCATTTAAATATCTGCTGCCATTAACCAAATCGGCACCGTCCTCAATAATCGGTTTGATTAATAAAGGTATTTCGTCAGGATTATGCTGACCGTCACCGTCAATGGTTACAACAATATCGTAATCCTTTACCTGATTAAAACCATCTCTTAAAGCAACACCTTTACCATAATTGGTTGGATGCCTAATTAACATAGCATCAGTCTTTTCAACTAATTTTGAAGTATTATCCTGACTTCCATCATCAATAACTAAAACATCATCAACATATTTAAAGGATCTGTTGATGATATCTACAATAGCCGCCTGTTCGTTATATGCAGGTATTAGTGCAATTGATTTCATAATAATAAATATTTACAGAATAAATAAATTATTCTGAAAATATCCTCCAAAAAAAAACTATTCAATCCTGTAATAATCTTTCATCCATTCAACAGTCCTTTTAATACCTTCTTCAGGCGGAACTTGAGGGTCATGCTTTAAGTCACGAATAGCTTTAGAAAAATCAATTGTTTTAACTTTAGTAGTAAAATCTTCAGCAGGAGTATAAGTTACAAGTGAATCATCAACCCCAACAGCATCTAAAACCATATCAGAATACTGCTTAATATCCCTTTCCCATTCCTGCTTGCTTCCAACATTATAAACTTCACCAGGAATAAAATTGTCAACAATATTGGCAAAAGTCCTTGCAGTATCTTCAACATAATCAATTATCCTTTTATGACCCATATGCACTGAATAAGGAAGACCATGTAATGCTTTATAAATAAATATTGGAATAAAACCTTTGTACGGAGAATAAGCTTCATGAGGACCATAACAGTTAACCGGCCTTACACGTACAGTTTCTGTTCCGAACATGGTTGCGGAATTCATACACATCAGCTCGCCGGCCCATTTGGAAATGGCATAATCATTCATCTGATATGTTTCAGATATAGGTCTTTTTTCCATGACATCTTCACTCATTATTCCTTCATAATCACCGTAAACTTCAGCGGATGAAAATGAAATCATTCTGAATCCTAATTTTTCCTGAAGACGAATCATGTTTTTCAGACCAATAACATTAGTCTCCCATAGGTTCTCATAATATCCTTCACCATTCCATCTGCCGTATTCAGCGGCTAAATGATAAACATAATCAAAATCATCATTATCATCGAAAATTCTTTCTATTTGGCGATAATTTCTGACATCTCCCCTAACATATCCAGAATAAGAATCAGAATATAAGTCTGCTTCACCTTCGTGATGAAGTAAGTCAACAGCCAAAACTTCATGTCCGCGGCTTCTAAGTTCATTGACAAGATTGGTTCCGATAAAACCACTGCCCCCAGTTACCATAATTCTTTGAGTTTCCATAGCTATACCTCTTTAATAATTTCATTTAGATACTCTCGTAAATCATCACCATATTTTGCATCATCCAGAGCGAATTCAATAGACGTCTTCAGCCATTCAAAGCGATTACCAATATCGTATGTTTTTCCTTCAAAAGTATTACCATATATTTTGTCCAATTTGGATAAAGCATCAGTTAGCTGAATTTCACCACCAACACCAGGTTCGGTTTCATCAATCTTATCAAAAATATCTGGAGTCAAGACATAACGCCCCATAATTGCCAAATTAGAAGGGGCCTGATGAATTAATGGTTTTTCAACGAGTTTTTCAATATCATATATATTATCTTCAACTTCAACTCCTTTGATAATGCCATATCTTTCAACCTTTTCATCCGGAACTTCTTCAAGAGAAATAGCTGATGCATCATACTTTTCATAAACATCAATTAACTGTTTTGTACATGGTTTAGGGCCTTTTGTAATAGAATCCCCTAAGAGCACAGCAAACGGTTCACCGCCAACGTGCTTTTTAGCACAATAAATGGCATTTCCCAATCCTTTCTGCTCCTTTTGTCTAACATAACATATATCTGCCAAATCAGTAATTTCACGAACTTGTCTCAAGTTATCATCTTTACCTGCACTTCTCAATGTCTGTTCAAGTTCAAAAGATTTATCAAAATGATCTTCAATAGAACGTTTGTTTCTACCTGTTACAATTAATATATCGTCAATACCTGAAGCTACAGCCTCTTCAATAACATATTGAATTGTTGGTTTATCAAAAACAGGCAACATCTCTTTTGGTTGTGCTTTAGTAGCAGGTAAAAATCGTGTACCGAAACCGGCCGCTGGAATGACTGCTTTCATAATATCACCATTTATTTTATCAATAGTATTTCTGCAGTTAATACAATAAATAATTTTAGGATTTATTATATTTTTTGTTCAGATTTTTCCTCAGGAGAATGTAATCTAAAATCAGCTGAGGATTATTTTAACTATATTGACATGAAGAAAATTCATTATAATGACATTGAAAAAATAGAAAGTACAAATGTTTTTTTATTGCAGATTATCAAATATCTCAAAAAAAGAAAAAACTAATAATTACATACACATCACGTGCATGTAATTAAAATAACTATTCAATATCAATCAGTTACTGTAATTTTGTTAGCAACATTCAATCCATTGTATGTGGAAGTGATAATATACTCACCCCTAGGTAGGTTAATATTTAACCTAGCCTGACCATTACCATCAGTAACCCTATCATAGAAAACACCATTAATGTTAAACTTAACAGTTTGATTAGGATAAAGATTACCCTGATCATCAAGGACAGTGACAACAAACTGACCACGAGAACCGTATTTCACAACCACATCATCAGCATTTAAGGTAGACAGAACCTGAATAGTATTGGAAATCTTACATTCCTTATACTCCGTAGTAACCGTAGTATAAGTATTAGGTGGTAAATTAATGTTTAATTTTGCAACACCACTAGCATTAGTTTGACGAGTATAGAAAACACCATTAATATTAAATACAACATCAACACCAACACCTACAGGATTACCATCATCACCTATAACAGTAACATAATACTGGGTATCATTTTTGTAGTATTTCACAACATCATTATTGTTAATAATCCTTGAGAGAACAGTAATATTATTAGAACACATCTCG
>CADBPS010000010.1 GCA_902796575.1 uncultured Methanobrevibacter sp.
CAAAATCAACCATAACTAAATTGGAAATATAAAAAAATAAAGAATTTATGCTAGTTTCTTATGTGAAAAAATCTAGCACCCTATAAAATTATTATTGATTATAGTCAGGGTACAAAAACAATGGCAATGGCTGCTGCATTTGCTTCCATGCTGTTTAAAAAGAAAGTATACTTTGTGGACAGTGAATATGAAAGAGGTATACTAATCAGAGGTACTGAAAAAATCATTACTCAAAATCTATACCCCGTGTATGTTGATATAATGATTGAGCTGCTTAAGGGATTATTTAACACTAATCGTTTTGATTCGGGAAAAGCATTGCTTGTTAATATAACCAAGGCAAATAAGGAAGCTTATAATAATTTATTCAATGCATATTATTATCTTGACAATGTGGACTACAAAAAAGCTAATGAGTATTTTGATAAAAAAGAATTTGTAAAGGAATGGTCCGAGTTAAAAAAAGAATTCAGCTTAAATGCCAAAGCCCTTCATTTTCTCAGTGATGGAGAGGAGAATATAAAACCATATTATGTTTTAGCCAGTTTAATTAATAATGCAAGAAGAAGAGCTGAAGAAACAAAATATGATGATGCCATTGCACGACTTTACAGATCTTTAGAGTTGATTGCTCAAATAAAACTTAAAAATGAGTATGGAATTAACACTTCAGACGTTGATTTGGAAATTTTAAAACAGCATAATGTAAATCATGACTTCAGACCTGAGTTTAAAGGCAGTATTAAAATCGGTTTAATTCAGGCTTATAACCTGCTTAATGATTTAGAAGATGAATTAGGTAAATTTTATATTGAAAATAAAGAACTGGTATTAAATAATATTTCATCAAGGAATAATTCAATTCTGGCACACGGTTTAAATTCACAAACCGAAAAACAGTACAATAAATTTAGAGATTTAGTATTGAGATTTGCAAAAGTTTTAAACCCGAAAATCAATATATTAATTAAGGAAAATGAATTTCCGGAATTTGAAATTTAAACTAAGTGAAAAATCATGCTTTAAAAGAAATAAACGGACATAACAGATATGAGAGATATTGCTGAGCTTAAAAAAACTCCCTGATTGTCAGTTAAAAGATTTTTAGTACTTTTTATAGGAAATATGATGGGGTTGCATCTGATTGGTTTCGGATTTGATTTCACAATAGGCCATTTCAGCAGTGTTTTTATGTTCGTAATATTCATCTGTATTTTCAATGCTCTTTTATGGCCGATTCTAACAAATATACTTATGCCATTTTTGGTTTTAACCTTCGGAATAGGAACGCTGATTTTAAACGGAATGATATTTGCAATTTTCGGACCTCTATTTGGTGTAAACATCACGGGATGGAGAATAATTCTTGCGCCATTAACCATAGCATTAATTACAACTGCTCTTTCGGCAATACTGACAATTGAAGATGACGGAGCATATTACCGTTCAGTGTTAAGACAGGCTCAGATGAAAAGAAAAGGAAATGTAAAGGATTATCCAGGAGTGATAATTGTAGAAATTGATGGCCTTGCACGTAATGTTTTATGCGAAGCTGTTGAGAAAGGTTATATGCCCACTGTAATGTCAATGATTGACAGCAAATCCCATACACTTAGAAAATGGGAAACTGACTTTTCTTCACAGACAGGATCAGGTCAGGCAGGAATTCTCCATGGAAATAATGAAAACATCACTGCTTTCAGATGGGTTGAAAAAGAAAATGACAATCAGATAATGGAATGCTCTGGAATTACAAAAGTTAAAATACTTGAAGAAAGAATATCAAATGGAAAAGGATTGCTTGCTGAAAATGGAGCCAGCAGATCCAACCTGTTTTCAGGAGATACTGACAATGTAATTTTCACTTTCAGTAAAATAACCGATTTGAAAAAGCTCTATAATGGTGCCTGGTTTTCCATTTTTTCAAATCCCAGCAATTTCGCACGTATAGTAATACTGGGTATTGAAGATATGATTCATGAGATAATTTCCCAATTAAAGCACAAAATATTCAATATCCGACCAAGAATTTCACGGGGAATTGCATATATCCCAACAAGAGCTGGAACCAACGTATTCATGAGAGAAATCAACACTGAAACACTGATTGGAGATATGATGGTTGGAGATATTGATGTTGCATATTCCACATATTTGGGTTATGATGAAATTGCTCACCATTCAGGTATCAGAGATGAAGATGCATGGTTTGCCCTTAAAGGAATGGACAGACAGATAAAGCGTTTGTTTGAGGGAAACAAATACTCACCAAGAGAATATCAATTTGTAATACAGTCCGATCATGGCCAAAGCAATGGTGCAACATTCAAACAGAGATATGGAGAATCATTTGAAGACTTTATCAAATCCCTGCTTCCTCAGGACATCACTATGTACGCCAAAATGTCTTCAAACGAGGATCATTTTGCAGATGCATATATTCCATTTTCAGATAAAATTGACCGGATTAAAAACAGAAGCAAAAAAAATGAAAAAGAAGAACTTTCAGAATCTGAAGTTATTGTTCTTGCATCGGGAAATCTTGCAATGATTTATCTAACCCAGTGGAGCCATAGATTAACATATGAAGAAATCAACACAATGTTTCCGGAACTGATTCATGAAATTATAAGCAATCCATATATAGGATTTATTTTACTTC
>CADBPS010000011.1 GCA_902796575.1 uncultured Methanobrevibacter sp.
AATATATGATTTGAGAAATGTTGATGGGAAAAATTATGTAAGTTCAGTTAAAGACCAAGCAAAAGGAGGGACTTGTTGGATTTTTGCAGCTATTGCTGCTTTGGAATCTCATTTGCTAAAAACTGAAGGTAAAACTTATGATTATTCTATCAATTATGATTTTTCAGAAAATAACCTTAAGAATGTGATGAGTAATATTGGTAGACAAGGAATAAATCGTACAGTAGATAGTGGAGGTAATATGAATTATGCTCTTGCTTATTTCTTAAGGTGGAGTGGACCTATTTTGGATGAATTTGACAAATATAATCTTAATGAAAGTCGCTATCCTATCAATAATGTTCCTATTGAATTTAATAATTCAGCAAAGCATATACAAGGAATAAGGTATATTCATGGACGAAATAGTTCATTAGATAATGATGAAATCAAACAATCCATAATGGATTATGGTGGAGTTGTAACTTCTTTATGGTGGCTTGATAGTTATGAAATTAAAGATAATTATTATTATAATGGTCTTGCAAATGAAAAAGATTCTGAGGGTAAATTAATTAATGCAGCTCATGAAATATGTATTATAGGATGGAATGATACATATTCTGCAGATAATTTTTATAATGCAAAACTTAATATCAAACCAGCAGGTAATGGTGCATTTTTAATCAAGAACAGTTGGGGCGATAATTATGGAGATGATGGTTATTATTGGGTATCTTATTATGATACACAATTAGCAATGAGATTAAAAACTAATATTACTAATTTTGTTGGATTTGCATTTACTTTAGTAGAAAATAACACTAACTACGGTAAAAATTATAATTACAATCCACTGGGAGTTAATTCTTGGATGCCATTTACATCTAATGGTAATCCGGCGAAAAAGGTTACTTATTATAATCAAAGGATTGCTGAGGAGGATGAAACATTAAAAGCTGTTGGTGTTTATGTTCATGATGCTTGTAAATGTAATATTAAAGTTTTTTTAGATAATGGTGCTCTAATGGGCAAAGCAACAACAACTGTTTCATTGAATTATGCTGGTTTTCATACAATTTCTCTTAAAAATCCAATAAATGTTAAAAAAGGTCAAAAATTTAGAATAGAAGTAACTATAGAATCAGATACACCAGTTTTAGTACCTTGTGAATTATATTCAAATAAAACTTATTGCGTGGCTCAAGCAAATGTTGGTGAATCAGGTTATTTAAGTGGAGGGAATTTAGTTGATATCACTAGGAAGTATAAAAATTGTAGTGTTTGTATTAAGAGGATTCTCATTAATTGTTTGAGTTGATATTTTTTTAATATTTGTTGTTGATTCTAATTTTAAGCATGCTCATTGGGTTAAAATGGTTTTAATCTATTTTCAATTTGTTGATTGAAGATTTGGGAGAAAATTTGGTAGGTCATTTTTTAGTAAAATTTATTTATAATCATCATCAAAAAAGTAAAACAGGACACTATCAAGATAGAAAATCAAAACTACTAACACTGAATATCAATTATATTTGAATTTTTGGTGAAAATTGGTGTTTTTTGCTGATTTTTGACGCTTAGGTGACCTAAATAAGTTCAAATTTTTACAAGATTATTTTTTGAACTATAAAATTATGGAAACTTAATTAACAAAATGTGCCTTTCATTTCTACAAGATGAATTGTATTATAAACGGCACTTCTAAGATCCATTTCATTGGAAATAGCAATATCATTATTGCCCATTAAATGTAAAATTTCATCAGTACCTTTGAAATATCCAAATACTGATTCAATTTTCTGGAATCTTTTCATATATAATTCACGATAATGATTTTGTGTGAATTTATTTAGTGATTTAAAAGTATATGGACTGATTATTTCAATGACATGATTATATTTACAAGTTTCCTGATAAGGGCAACCACTACAATCGTTTGATTTATATTTAAATCTTCTTTTAGTGGCGATGTAAGGTAGGCCTTTTTTTTACTTCGTCTGGAATGGGTGAATCTTCATAATACATTATGGGTCGGTTATTTTGACATAACATTCCATTCCAGATTCTAGGCATATCTCTTTTTTCAAATTTTTCATCTTCTTCTAATAATGTTATTCCTTCACTTAATTTTTCTAATTCTAGATCAAATTCTTTCATTTGTTTGTTGATGAATCTTGATGTTATTTTTGGCATTATTAGTGATCTATATTCATTTTCGTGTAAGTATACAATGTTGGCTTCTGTGTCATAGCCTGAATCGCAGATTATCATTGATTCTTTGAGTAATTTTTTGATTTCAGTTGTATTGTTTCTTACTCCGTATTTTTCTACTAAATCTGCAAGCATTTTAAAGTTTTTTTCCAGTACAGGTAATAATTTTTCTAAAGCGTGTGAATCATCAGGGTCATTGATGAAGATACTGCCTAAAATGAAGTTATTGTCTGATACGGCCATTTGTAGATTTTTTGCAAAATTCCAATTTCCTTTTTTAGGTTTAATTAATGG
>CADBPS010000012.1 GCA_902796575.1 uncultured Methanobrevibacter sp.
ACTACCCTTAGAGATTCCATTACTTCGCGTACTGCTTGGTGGAATTCAGGTTCTGAAGGGTTTTGTTCTATTATAGTTTCAATTACATCATCTACGTATGACAAGTTTATTCCTCCAATTTCATTATCAAAGTTTTTATTTGATATGACATTCATATTTTTTATTTTTTATTATATTTAATATTTTTCAATTTTTTTAAAAGATTTTTAATATTTTTTAAGATTATTAATGAATATATTGAACAATAATATAAAAAATTTAATATTATTAATATAAAATTCAGTAGTTTTAATATATTGATTCCCAATGTATACTAAAAATAATTATTGTATAAACAAAAAAGTGCTAAATTAAATAAAATTTGAAAAAATTTATATAATTATTAAAAAAATTAAATGAAATAGTAAAATTTTATTTAAAAAATAGACAAAATATGTCGGAAGAATATGTCCGACTGTAAAATCATCAAAATAGGGTGGAAGGATATATCCGACCAGAAAAAATTGAAAAAAAATAAGGCCATATAAAATCTAGTGACCTACATAATATCTTAAAATAGCACCAATTCCACCGAATGCCCTGTAAAGCTGCATACCTTCTTCAGTTTCAGTAGAAATAAATTCAATATTTGTACTCATCTCTTCAGCCCTATCAACAAAATAATCTACCAGCAACTCAGATGAAACCTCTTTAAGAACTTCATTACATTCAGGACAACGTTCATCAATTGCATCGGCTTCACTTTGGGTTTTAACGGTGAATTTCTTCTCAAAACCACAGGTTGGACATTTAAAAGTCTTATGCATAGAATCCAAATCTTCAGATAAAAGTAAAGTATCAACAGCACCTATAACCAGATTATTTCTAACTTCCTCTTCACCATAGGAATACAGACCGTCATCTTTTCTGAGCTCACCTAAAAATCTCTGGACAACTTTTTTCTCATGCATAACATCCAAATCATTTAAAAGATCTGTTGATTTTTCAATAATCTCACGGATACCGAATTCTCCTGTATATGAAGTATCCACAGTTGCAATAATCTTATCCTTAATTTCATATTGAATATAATCCGCATCAACCAAATCATGTTTGGTAAAACCAGGCCCTCCAATAACAACAGCCTTCAAATCATCTTTAAGAGGTAAAAATTCATCATTGATATGTACGGCTATACGCTTTAAAAATTCACGGGCGGCATCTTCAATAACACGGTCAAACCTTCTCTGTGACTGTCCACCTGCTTTATGTTTGCCCGGAACACCACTAGTTAAATGAGAAACAATAGTAATTTTTTTACCTTTAAGTGTAGCTATAGTAGCTTCTTTCCTGTCAACAACTGCCAAACCGTATGTGTCCCTTTCCTCAATCATATATTCAAGCGGTTCAAGGAAAAACACATTGTTGCACTGATACCAGTAAGTTGTAACTGGTTCTGGAGGTTCAAAAACATATGTTTCCATTTTCTCAGTACCCGGACCTCCTTTAGGAATCATACCAACAAATAAAACCAATCCGTTTTCCGGCGGCTGTTTAAATAAACGAATCCTCTGCATTATTACTTCAATAGCTGACTGGACATTTTTTCTTGTTTGTTTACTTTTAATGTTGGCACTCTGACCAAGTTCATCCCTCATATGTTTACCGACATCACTTAATTGTTTATCATGAGGGATATATACGGAAACAAGCTCGGTACCTCTTCCTCTTTTTTCGGATAATTCTTTTAAAGTTTTTTTAAATTCATATAATTCTTTTGATGAAACCTCAGCCATAATATCCCCTAAAGTTAATATAATGTATAAAACTATGTTGATACATAATATAAATAATTATTGAAAAAACAGCTAATTTTTTAATTTTTCATATCTATTGAATATTTTAATCTCATCATCAGGAATTGAATGTCTTTCAAGCAGGTCAAGGCCGGTTAATTTTTCAACTTCCAGTGCAAGTGAAGGATAAGTATCCGGATATTCATTATATCCCTGTATATTTGAAATTATTGAATCATTAAATACGATTTCCAAATACCAGTTGTAACCTTCCAAAACAGCCGAATCATGAATTTGAGATTTTTTCTGATATGAACTGCAAATCCATTTATAGACCCCATATTTTTCAAGAAGATCAGTTACAGCTGCCAAATCAAAGTCACTTTTTTCAAAATAACCTTCAATTTTCATGTTGCTGAAGTCAATTATAATGCTCGGCTTCGGACTGGCATAGGGCAGGGCATCATAATGGCCAAACTCTAGAGAAGTTAATTCAAGCTTATTGTTCAATTTATCATAAATGCCGTCTTTTTGAATATTGTAAAAAAGACCTGTTACAAGATTTCTTAAATTATCAATGTTCAGCAAATCAAAATCAACAAGCTTTACAAGCAGATTATTAAATTCAATCCAGTTAGGTGGAAAATTATTCTTGATTGAGTATTCCTCATAATTGTCTGTATAATAAATGCTGATATTGCATGAATATATCGTTTCAAGTTTTTCAAAATAGGAATAGCTGTTGGATTTGAAATTCGAAAAAAGATTCAGCTCTTCAAATTCGGCCTGAAAATTACTGATTTGATTATCATCAAAATAGTGAATTTGACTTGTAACGCGACTTTTAAGATTGGTGAAAACAGAAATCCATGCGTTATCACAGTTATAACTTTTTTCGATAAATTTTTCATCATGAAACCTTTCGTTAATTTTAAAGTAGGCATTTTTATTAATAAAATCAATGATAAAACATTCATAATGCCTGTTTAATTTTTTAAAGTTAAATCTTTGAGTAATTTCTATTTTTTCAAGCATGAGTCACAACCAATTAAATATATATGTTACATTTCAATAAATAATATTAACGAAAGGAAGTGGAGTGATTTATATGATGAGAAGATGTCCAAAATGTCACACAGGTGCTGATGACCGGTACGGATTTTGTATAAGGTGCGGTTATGAGTTTGAAAAGATAGAGGATACAGGCCGTCATTGCCCATTATGTAATTATCCAAATCCTGATGAAGCTGATTATTGTGTTAAATGCGGCACTCCATTAATATTTAAAAATACAAATGATAATCCTCCCGTAAATCCGATTATTATTAAAAAAAATGTTATTGAAGAAAGCAACGGATCATATACTAACTGGTTACTTATAGCATTAGGTTATCTTTTTTCTATTTTAGGAGGAATTATTGGTCTTATAATAGCAATTTATCTGGCCACACGAAAGGATCCGGTTATGAAAAAGCATGGCCGCATACAGCTTGCAATATTCCTGTTCTACATAATATTACTTGCAATATTCCTGGCTACCGGAATCATAACAATGGATACAATAAAACAGTACAGTGATTTGAAATTAAACAATTTCACAAATCTGACCTTGTAAAGGGCAGATACATTACAATAGCCCCCTCATTGTTTTCGTAATAGTTTGGAACAATCCTGTCAACTTTAAAGTTAAATTCTTTGTAGAATTCATAGGCTTCTTTGTTGTTTTCATTTACTTCAAGGTAAATGCTGCCAATGTCAAAGTTCATTAATACCTGAATGGCTTTTGACAGTAGCCTTGTTCCTGCTTTTAATCTTCGATAGTTTTTGTCAACTGCAATTGAAATAATATGGCCCTGAGTTTCATATTTAATCCAGAAAAGAACATATCCTATTACATAGCCATTATCCTCTGCCACTAAAAAACCCGTGCCCATTTCATATAATCCCTTAAACATTTCAATTCCATAAGAATTATCAAATGACATATTTTCAATTTCGAAAACCCTTTTTAAATCATCAGGCCTAAATTCACGAATAATCATATATAAAAATCCAAGATTTAAATGAAGCTGCAAGCCAACCGGCAGGTGCTGAATTACTGTGATGAATGTGACAGGTTCAACAATCAAAATAACTTCAATTATACGATATGTTAATCAAATTATTTAAAATTATCCAAAACCCTTATAATTCCTCTTTTCAATAGAATATCATAAATTTCAATTACATAAAGAGAAAAAAAATATCAAATATACACCCCGCTGATTAAGAGAAAAGGCCAAAGATTAATGAGGGCAAACACAAATAATTAATATCTATTTCTAGAAAACTATAAACACTGTAGAGATGGTAAAAATTTCGATGAAAAATATTCTTGAAAAAATAGAATCAGATATTGAAAGAGTATTATATGCAAGCAGATGGTTTCTCTCGCCGATTTATCTTGCCTTAATCATTATTTTGATTCTGGTCATGGGAAAATTCTTCAGTGAGCTCTATGTATTTATCACAATAATGCATTCATTAACTATACGGGAGTGGATTATAGAGATTTTGGAACTGCTGGATTTAACTTTACTGGCCAATCTGGTTTTAATCATGGCATTTTCAGGATATGAAAATTTCATTTCAAAAATCGATATTTCAGAAAACCATGTTGACAGACAGGCACGGATGGATTGTCTGGATTTTTCAGGATTAAAACTTAAGATAATATGTTCAGTAATAGCAATATCACTTATTGAATTGCTGCAGGATTTTCTGGAAATATCTTCGGGATTAAATCCAAATATTGAATTCTGAAGAATAATTCTTCATATAACATTCGTATTAAGTGGACTGGTATTTGCAACAATCAGATTTTATCGGAAAAAAATCATAATAACAGTAACAAAGAATCAGAATAGATGGATTTGATATAAATGTGGAATGACTTTAAAGAATACGTTTTATTGCAGTGCAATAAAAAACCAACTAAAATAGCAGAAATAGCTATTGGAAAATTTTCTGCAGTTTATGAATTTCTGGAAAACCAGGAAAATATTGAAATAATAAAAACAGACATTAACCCTGCAGATTCCATAGTAATCAGAGACGACATAACAAAACCTGATTTAAAAATCTATGAAAACATCGATATAATATATTCAATCAGACCTCCGGGCGAACTTCAGCCATACATATATAATCTGGCAAAAAAAATCAATGCAATGCTGATTATAAAAACACTGACAAGCGAAGAATTAAATATTAACTCAAAGGATATCAGACTGAAAAACTACAGGAAAGCAAGCTTTTACATACGGGATAAAAATGAATGAAACACTATCAAAATACAAAACCTCAACAAAGGGACTGAGCGAAAAGGAAGTTAAATCCAGACAAAAAAAATATGGACTGAACCAGCTGGACGAAAAAAAGCCGAAAACTGCAATACGCCTATTTCTGGAGCAGTTCATTGATGCATTAATAGCGCTTTTGATAATAGCTGCAATAGCCGCATATGCAATAGGAGACATAATTGACGCTGCAGTTATAATACTTGCAGTGCTTTTGAATACAATCATAGGATTCATACAGGAATACCGTTCACAAAAAGCAGTTGAAACGCTGAAAAATCTGATAACGAAAAAAGCTGTTGTAAGAAGAGATAATGAAATCAGAACAATAAACTCCAGGGAACTGACTTTGGGAGATATTGTTATAGTAAAGGAAGGGGGAAAGGTTCCTGCAGATTTGAAACTGATAGAATGCAACAATTTAGAAGTAAATGAATCGATGATAACAGGTGAATCCGAAGGAATAACAAAAAATATTGATGATGAGCTTTACATGGATTCAAGCATATTATCCGGAAACGGAATTGGAGTGGTAACTGCTGTTGGAATGAACACGACAATAGGAAAAATTGCAGAAATAGTGCAGGAGGAATCCGGTGAAACACCTCTTCAAAAAAAAGTTGATAAACTTGGAAAGACACTGTCAATTATTGCAATAATAGTATGTATAGTTATTTTCGTTATCGAACTGACAAAGGGAATTCCCCTTGTTGAAACATTCATGACTTCAGTATCACTTGCAGTTGCAGCAATACCTGAAGGACTGCCTGCAGTTCTGACATTAACACTTGCTTTAGGAATGCAGAACATGGCAAAATCAGACACAATAGTTAAAAGACTTCTTTCGGTTGAAACTCTCGGGTCATGTAATGTAATCTGCAGTGACAAAACAGGAACATTAACTGAAAATAAAATGACAGTGACCAAATCATTTTATCTAAACGAGGAAAAAACATCACTGATAGGAACGTTATGCAATGATGCAATAATAAAGGAAAATGAAGAAATCGGAAATCCTACAGATATAGCTATTTTAAAACATTTCAATAAAAATACAAACGAAATAGAAGGATACGAAAGAGTTAATGAAATACCACTTGACCGAACACGAAAAATAATGACTACAGAATATATCTATAACAATGAAAATACTATAATATTATCAAAAGGTGCGCCAGAAATAATTTTAGACAAAACAAAATATGTAGACAACAATGGAACTATTGAAATAATCACACCTGAAATAAAGGAAACAATAATGGATAAAATTGATGAAATGACTGGGGAGGCACTGAGAGTAATTGCCTACGGATACACAACAGAAAACAAAAGTGAAGAAAACCTGATATTTACAGGACTCACTGGAATAATAGATCCTCCTAAAAAAAGTGCTAAAAAAGCTGTGAAAGACTGTGAAAATGCAGGAATAAAAGTGATAATGATAACCGGAGATCATAAAAAGACAGCTACAGCGATAGCAAAGGATTTGAACATACTTAAAAATGGAAAAGTAATAACCGGCGAAGAGCTTGACAGCCTGAGTGATGAGGAATATGAAAAAATAGCTGAAGACATAGAAGTCTATGCAAGGGTAAAGCCGACACAAAAAATGAGAATTGTAGAAACACTTAAAAAGAAAGAAAACATAGTGGCGATGACTGGAGATGGAGTAAACGATGCACCTGCATTGAAAAAAGCATCAATAGGAGTTGCAATGGGAAATGGAACAGATGTTGCTCATGAAGCTGCAGATATGATACTTCAAAACAATGACTTCACAAGTATAATAACATCAATAAAAGAAGGAAGAAAAATTTATGACAACATAAAAAGATTTGTTAAATTTCAGGTCTCAACAAATGTCGGAGCAATACTAACAATAATCGGAACAACAATACTGTCATTACCTCTCCCGTTTAATCCGGCACAGCTGTTATGGATAAACATAGTAATGGATGGGCCACCTGCTCAGACACTGGGAATGGAATCGGCAGAAAAAAATATAATGAAAAGACCCCCAGAAAACGGAGACATACTGAACAGAAATACACTGGCGAAAATACTGATATCAGGAATCGTAATGGCAATAGGAACAATACTGCTATTCAAATGGCAGCTGTCAATAGCAAATGAGAAAAAGGCAATGACAATGGCATTTACGGTATTTGTAGTATACCAGTTATTCAACGCATACAACTGTAAGGCAGACTCTGAAAAATCAAGCAAATATCTGTATATGGGAATAATAATCTCATTTATTCTACAGCTATTAATCATATACACTCCCCTATTGGAAACAGTGTTTAAAACACAGGCAATAGGATTAACGGACTGGGTTATAATAATACTCATATCATCCACAATAATATTAAGCGAAAAACTATTGAACAAAGTGATTAAATGAAAAAAATAAGCATACTTCTCCTTGGGGGAACAAAGGACTCAACTGAAATAATAAAACATTTGAAAAAAAATTACAATACCTGCATATTAACCACCACCACAACAGAATACGGATCAAAACTAGCTATTGAAGCTGGAAGCGATAATACAATAGCAAAACCACTGCCTAAAGATGAAATAATAGAACTGATAAATGAAAAAAACTTTGATTTGCTGATAGATGCAACACACCCATTTGCCAAACACATTACACAGACAAGCCTCAGTGTGTCAAAAGAATGTAAAATTAATTATATCCGCTTTGAAAGACCACCGCTGAACCTTGAAGATATTGATACGGGAAACATAATTTATGCAGAATCATTTGAGGAAGCAGGAAAAATAATAGAAAAAAGATTCAAAAATGGAAATATACTCCACTTTGCAGGAGCCAACACCATGGAAGAAATTCTAAAGTATGTATCAAATGAAAGATTCTATCCCCGCATACTGAAAGTTGAAAAATCAATAGAAAAATCTAAAAAACTGAAAATACCTGAAAACCACATTATAGAAATGAAAGGTGCCGCAAGTTTAAAAGAAAATATTGATCTGATAGAAAAATACAATGCAAGTGTAATAATAACAAAAGAAAGCGGAGAAATAGGCGGAGTAATAGAAAAAATTCAGGCAGCTAATGAAAAAGATATAGCATTAATAATGATAAAAAGACCTCAAATAGACGGACTTGAAAAAGAGAATATTGTTCAAAATCTAGATGAACTGGATAAAAAAATTGATAATATAAGCGCCGAGACTGGGAATTGAACCCAGGAGGAATAAATTCCACAGGATTTCGAATCCCGCGCCTTACCAGGCTAGACTATCTCGGCAAAAAAAATCACCGTAAAACAAAACGCCGAGACTGGGATTTGAACCCAGGCGGAGAAACTCCACGGGATTTCAAGTCCCGCGCCTTACCAGGCTAGACTATCTCGGC
>CADBPS010000013.1 GCA_902796575.1 uncultured Methanobrevibacter sp.
ACAGCAACTATCGATAAGGTCGACAAGAATAAAACGATCATCCATTCCGGTATATGTGACCAACATGCATTAGAAGATGCATGGCATACATATTGCCTGGAAAATACCTTCTGGATGAAGCAGCCAGACATGCATAAGGATAACCCCACTATCCTGTATGTTCCATAGTCTACTGAAAAGAAAAATTAGAATTACCTAAGCTTACATTAGGCTTAGGTTTTTCTATATTATGAACATAACGAAGAGGTTAAACATGAAAAAAATCATTATGATTCTCATCACCTGTCTTGCAATGATTGGTTGCGGCGATGATGTTACCAATGTCAATGGTTACACTGACGAAGAAGTCCGTGCAATGATTGATTCCACTCTCGATGCACAGGATGTTGTTATCATGAATGACACTGTGTATCAACAGACGGTAGATACCATTTATAATATGGTTATCGATACAGTAACACATGAATTGGTTGATACCATTTACCAGCGTGTTATTGATACGGTATACAATGATTTGGTGGACACAATCTATACCAGAGTCGTTGATACTGTTATGAATGAATTGGTAGATACTATTTACCAGCGTGTTGTAGATACAGTATATAAGGATTTGGTAGATACAATCTATACCAAAGTGGTTGATACTGTGTTTACGGAACTCAGCCGCGTAGGTATTGATGTAACTAAACCTAGAGATACATCGATTATTGTATATGATACATCGGCGAATAACATGATTACAATGCGAGTATATAAGGGGATTATATTTAAAGATGTATTCTATGATACAACAAAATATGAATTCCAATATAAAAAAGGTGGAAATTTCGCAGGTTATAACTACATTAACATTGTAGAAAATAATGGACAAAATTTTAGCGAAGCTAATATAAAGTATATTACTAGTGGAGATTCTAGACTATTTGAAGCTAATTTGTGGGTAGCTAATGCATGTGGAGTAATTGATGAACCAGTTGTAACGCCAATTACATACAATACTCCTGACCCTAAACGTTTTAAAGGATTCCATGTTGCAAACGAAACAGATTTAGCGGTTCTCGGAAGTTATATTGGCGATTATATTGATGAAACAATTAAAATCTATGCAGGTATGGATGGAAGCGTTTATCACTATACAAATAAAAGCGGTGTGATTTTAAGCGGTTCTAATAGACCAACACATTATTTGTGCGCATATAAGTTGAAGTAAACTGAAAAGAAAATTAAATAAAATCAGAGTTTACAAATAGCTCTGATTTTTTTATATTATAAATGTAAAACAAAAGGAGTTATTTATGAAAAAGATTCTTATTCTTGTAGCAATTATCTGTTATTATGCATTTGCATATAATATGGGAAACTCTGCTGATGATAATATTGAATTTGTAAATTGTCAAACACAAGAAACAAGATTATTTAATGATGAAAATGTAAACGTATTATATTGTGGTATTACATTTACATGTTATGAAAAATATAATAATGGATGTAGACATGTAGCAATTATTAATTTTGAAATTGCTGAAGATAATGATTATGCATTTGCAATACGACCAATGGTACCAATTAATCTTGTTAATGAAGAAATAATTGCTGAAACTGATTCATTTCCAATATGGGGAACATATACAGAATATCATATTAATGATATAATTTTAAGAAAATGTGCAGAATATTATAAGCCAAATTGGTCTGAAAATAAAATTGAAAAAAAAGATACTTATGATTTTTTTGATATACCAATGTCATCATATTGTATGTCTGAATTTTTACCAAATGACAATAAATTAAATGGGAAAAAATTAAAAAAATTTACAAAACATAATTTAAAAAATTATATTAATGAAATCAATTTCAAAAAGTTTTTACGCAAAAAATAAAGTAATCTGCAACAATAATTCTGATAATCTCTGGTTAACATGACCAGGGATTTTTACTATATTATGAATATGATGAAGAAAATGAATGACGTTGAAATTGTCCGTTATATCAATAATAAAGTTGGTATGGATATCGCACGTGTTGATGATAACGGTAATGTGATAATTCATACAAATCATGATTTCCTCGGTAACCCGGTTTATTTCCATGACTATCTGTTCTGTGGGGATTCAATTTACTCTTATATTAACCAGCATGGGTTTAATTGTGAGATGCCGGAATTTGGTACCAATAGTTATAGTATAACAGACGAACCGGATTATGGATTCAGATGTTTTAACCCTGACGGTAAGCATGGTCATGACTGTGAATTCGACTGTGATACTGGAATACGGAAATTTGATGAGGAAATTTTAAAGACTGCTGTTAAAGGGTTAAAGAAAGCTCTCAAGATTGATGATCAGTCTAAATTTACAATTAGTAACGAAGTTGAATTCATGGATATTTAAAGAGGTAACTATGGGACTAGGAACGTGTAAAGCATGTGGTGTTCCGTTCAC
>CADBPS010000014.1 GCA_902796575.1 uncultured Methanobrevibacter sp.
ACTTTTATTAAATTTAATTAAATAATCATTATTTTATAGTTTTCACATATAACATACAATTATATAATTCATATTTTTAATTATTTTGTGGATGCGGATGGTCACATTTTTTTAATTGTAGCATTCGTTTATATGATGGCTTTAAAAAATTATGGAAATTCAAAAAATATAAGAAAAAGCTATCAATCTTTTTTTTTAAAATGTATAACTTGTTTGATAATTTATTATTCATCAACAAATTGATATTAAAAAAGATATGTTAAATATGATGTTTTTATCCATAATTCTGATTTTTGTTATTTTTCCCACCAAATTAGAATCCAGTCTGCCTTATCCTTTTTATTGTATAATTTGCCTGTTTCGGAATCTTTAATCAATATTTTCTCCAAATATTCTCTCAATTTATTTTTTTCATCTGTATCTAGTAAATCAAGTCTAAATTTACCATTATCCATGGCCTCTTCAATCGAATCATATTCTCGGTATGTTTTAATGTTCAATCTTTCAACATTAGCGTAAATCCCCATATTGAATAAAATATTAAAAATATAATTGTGTCCTGGAAAATGCTTATTTTCATGGCCTATGTATTCATTAAATTCTCCTTCTATTTTCCAGTTTTCCGGACCGAATAATGTGATGAAAACATACTTATTTGCTATTTTATTGATTGTTTTCAGTGTTTTTTCTATGGGTATTATTCCGTTTAGTGATCTTGATGCCAAAACGATGTCATATGAACCAATTTCATCGTAGGTAATATCTTCTAAAGGTTTTAAAATGGTTTTGACATTTTCGATTTTTTGAGTTTCGGCTCTCTGATTAAGTAGCTCTAGCATTTTTGGAGATGAATCAATAGCTGTTATTTTTTTAACTTTTTTGGATAGGGGTAATGTTATTGAACCTTCACCACAGCCCAAATCAAGCAGAGTGTCATTTTCATCCAGAATCAATTTGGAAAACAATAGCTGCTGATAATCATCCTTTTTCGCTCTTTTGTGAAATGATTCAGCTGCTTTATCCCAGTTTTTTCCACGATCTTCTTTTTCTTTTAGTTTGTATTCCCAAAACTTACTCCATTTTACTTCATTTGGATTTGTAATGCACTGTTTCATTTTTGCACCTTTAGGATATTCTGATAATCTTCATAATTTTCTTTCAGTAATCGTGGAATATTCAGTTCATATGGACATTTGCTCGTGCATGTCAGGCATTCTGTACATTCTTCTGTTTTATCCATTATTTTCTGATATTCTTCAGTTAGATATGGCTCTGACGGGAATCTTCTTATCCATAGTGACATTCTGGCACACATACTTATGTTGATTTCCTGAGGACATGGCATGCAGTATCCGCATCCTCTACAAAAGTCTTTTTTTAATTCATTTCTATCTTTTTCGATAATCTTTTTCAAATTTTCAGTTAATACTGTGTTTTTATCGTATGAGAGAAATTCTTTCAGCTCTTCCAGTTTTTGAATTCCCCATATTGGCAGTACATTATCAAATTGGTTCATGTATGCATATGATGCTTTGGAGTTTCTAATTAACCCGCCTCCCATTGCTTTCATAGCTATAAAACCAACATTCAACTCTTTACATCTTTTAACCAAATTGATTTCATCTTCACCGCTTAAATATGAAAATGGGTACTGTAGAGTTTCGTATAATCCGCTTTCTATTGCTTCATGTGCCATTGTGATTTTGTGTGTTGTTAATCCGATATGTTTTATTTTACCTTCATTTTTTGCTTCCAATATTGCTTTATATAAGTCATCTTCTTGTTTTGGACAAAATGAAATATTGTGGAACTGGTATAAGTCAAGATAGTCAGTTTTCATATTTTTAAGTGATGTTTCCAGGTCTTTGTGAAATTCCTCCACTTCCTCAGCTGCAGTTTTGCTTGCAAGATATGTGTCTTCCCGCACATCCTCTAATGCTTCACCAATTTTGCTTTCACTGTCCGTATAGTATCGTGCCGTATCGAAAAAATTTATCCCGTTTTCGTATGCATACTGCAGTATTTCAACTGAATCAGCTAAATTTCTTCTCTGAATTGGCAGTGCTCCAAATCCGTTTTTATTTATATTCAAGTTTGTTTTTCCAAGTATCATTTTAATAACCAAGTATTTTTAGTATAACATAAAAAATCATTATTATTATCAGTATGATTATTGATGTTCTTGCGGAGAAGAATCTTGTCTGTCTGAACTCTTCATCTTTTACTTCTCCTTTTTTCATTATTCTTTCCTTTTCAAATGAACATTTCTGATAAATTGATTCTAAATCTTTTGGTAATCTTCCATGTTCATTTAACATATTTATGGTTTTATTTAAATATTTAATGGCTTCCTGTTCTTTATTAAGATTTATACAGCAGAATGCTGCTTTATAATTAAAGTTTGTAACCAATTCCAAGTTGTCTGATGCTTTTTTTTCATAGGAAATACAGTCATTATATAATCTTAAAGCCTGTTTGTATTGTTTCATTTCATATAATGCATCGGCTTTTGAATTTAATCCGGTTAATGTGTCTTCATTTTCAAGGGATTTGTCCAGATATTCTATTGCCTTTCTGTTATCACCGTTTTTTTGAAGCATCTGTCCCTTGTACAAATCCAGCTTTGCATCTGAACCGTATGTTTTTTCATAGCTGTTCAGTTCATCTAATGCTTTTTCATACCTTTTGGCCTGTATCAGTAATTCAATTTTACCCATTTTCACTTCTTTTTTTGATATTCTGGGTTTTTCAATAGCTGAATATGATTTGTATTTTTCTTCGGCCTTTTCCATATATTCAATAGCTTCATCAACTTCATTTTTATTGAATCTTGACAGTGCCTTGTCACACAGGACATTTATTGATCGGGGCTGTTTTTCAAGATATTTGTCAAAGTACTTTTCACCGTAGTCTCCATTGTCATGATTTTCATCAAAATACTGATAGTACATTCCTTTTTCCTCAATTGCTGGAATGTAATCTCTGTCAATCAGCAAATCCAATATGGCGAGATAGGTCTCGATATCATCTTTTGAATGTCTTTTTTTAGCCAGTTTGAGGGCTTCTTCATAATTTTCGTCATCTATATATAGTTCTGCCGTTTTAATGCTATCATTCATTTTACCTACCCTTTTATATTCTCCCCTCTTTTTTTCTTTAATACTACTCTGCTTAATATTTATATATTCTTAATTAAATAGATTATTACGTTACTGTTTTTATTATTTACATAAATTTAAGTTGTGATGATTAAATGAATGATTTGGAAGAAATTGTATATAAACATGCTTTAGTGAATGCTGCTAAACATAAAGGAAATGCAAACCCTGGTGCTGTAATCGGTTCTATTATGAGTCAGGAACCGGAACTTAGAAAAAGAGGAAAAGAAATAGGTTCATTGGCCGGTAAGATTGTGGCTCAAGTTAATAATTTGTCAGCTGATGAGCAGGCAAGTGAAATGGAAAAATATAATCTTGAGATTCGTGAAAAAAAGCATGTCAAGGAAGTCGGACTTCAGGAATTGCCTGGCAGTCATGATAATATTGTAATGCGTTTTGCTCCCAATCCAAGCGGACCTCTTCATATTGGTCATGCAAGATCTGCCGTTCCCAACGGGGAGTATGTCAAAAGGCATAATGGAAAATTAATTTTAAGGATTGAGGATACTGATCCCAAAAGGGTTTATGAACCTGCATATGATATGATTCCTGAGGATTTAAAGTGGCTGGGCATTAATCCTGATGAAATCATCTTTCAGTCAGACAGATTTGAAATCTATTATGATTATGCCCGTCAGTTAATTGAAAAAGGTGCTGCATACATGTGTACATGTGATGGAGCCACTTTTAAACAGCTTAAGGATAACTGCCAGCCATGTCCGTGCAGAGATAATTCCGTTGAAGAAAATCTTAAATTGTGGCATGAATTTGATAAGATGGATGCTGGTGAGGCTGTTTTAAGGGTAAAAACTGATATTAATCATAAAAATCCCGCCATTCGTGACTGGGTTGCAATGAGACTTGTTGATGAAACACATCCTCGGCTGAAAAACAAGTACAGAATATATCCTATGATGAACTTCTCCGTTGCGGTTGATGACCATCTTATGGGCATGACACATGTTCTGAGGGGAAAGGATCATCTTGCAAATACTGAAAAGCAAAAATATCTTTACAATCATATGGGATGGGATTTACCGGAATACATACATTACGGTCGATTGAAAATGGAAGATATTGCTCTCAGCACATCAAAGGCATTGGAAGGCATTGAAAGTGGAATTTACAGTGGATGGGATGATCCTAGACTTGGAACATTAAGGGCAATAGCCAGACGTGGAATCAACCCTAAGTCAATTTATGATTTAATCACTGAAATCGGAGTTAAAATGGCCGATTCCGCTATCAGCTGGAAGAAAATTTATGGACTGAACCGTAATCTGATTGAACCGGTAGCCAACAGATATTTCTTCGTTGAAAATCCCCAACTGATTGAAATTGAAGGATACGACGGCGGAGATATGATTATTGAAAGATCGTTGCACGGCGATCATCTGGACCGTGGAAACAGATTGCTTCCATTTAACGGCACTGCATATATTGCAGATGAGGATATTAATGACGGTATTTTCAGACTGATGGATGCTGTTAACGTTAATATTGATGGGGATAAAATTACCTATAATTCAACTTCATTTGAAGATGCACGGGAAGTGAAGGCCAAAATTATTCAGTGGATACCTGCTGAGGACAACGTCAGTGTTACTATAGTTATGGATGACGCATCCACCAAAAAGGGTCTGGGCGAATCGTCTTTAAAAGATTTAAAAGTTGGAGATGTTGTTCAGTTTGAAAGGATTGGATTTGCACGTTTGGATGAAATAGCTGATGATGAGCTAATTTTCTACTTTGCCCACAAGTAAGGTGGTTTAATGACACTGTTCACTAACGGTTATGTTAGCCTTAAAACATTCGATGATTTTGAAATAATCCCCAACAAGGGAGATTTTGTTGAACTGTCGCTTGTAAATGCAAAAATCCCAATGACAGTTAAATTTTCTATTGTCCCGACACCTTCCAATCTCGTTGATTTTAAAAATCACACAGAATCAAACATATCTCAAAACAAAAGTATAACTATGATTGCTTCTGATTTCATAGCCATAAACGAAGACATTTATTATATGGCAGTATCTGTTATCAGCAATGGTGAAAGTGAAATTCGAAGAAATGAATTTATGTTTATTAAGGATGACAACCTCTATGATTTTGAATTTGTCTATCCTTATGCTGAAGCGGAGCTGGATGATTTTTATTTGAACATTATCCGTTCAATGGATATTAAAAGGCCAAAGTATATTTTAAGTGATGATTCATACAAAATCAATGAAGGGGAGTTATAATAAATCTCCCTAAAAATTTGATTTTATGTTGCTTATAAAAATAGCTGTTGCTGTTAAATCGGCGGTAGTTCCAGGGTTTAATTTGTTTTCATATAAATAATCGTCGAATTCCTTAAGTCTTTCGTGAAAATCATCATCATTTTTCATTTTAAGCAAATCTCGTGTCATCATCGATACTTTCAAAGCTTCTTCTTCACCGTATTTTCTTGTTATTAGAGTATCTGGAACCTGGGATAATATTGTCAAAAAGGTCAAAACACAGGCTTCATTTAATGATTTTTCCTTTTTAAGTTCGTGATATGTGGGATATCCAAGTTCAAATGAAATTGGCATATCTGAGGTCATTTCCCGACCCAAAATATCTCTTGGAGCTGAAATTTTTAAAACATCCCACATGGTCTGATTATTTTTTCTTAATTCATCTTTGGCACTGTCTGAAGTTACATCATATTCTTCCTCTTCACCCATTCCTCCGGCAGCTGCAATATTGATGGCATCATACAGGTCGCATGCATCATCCACATTCGTATTCTTCATTAATACAACAACGTTATTTCTTATTTCATCAAAGTCACTGCTGATTGAAGCTGCAGCTGCAATTGGTGTAATCATCATTAGTATCCCCAGATTTGTGTTTTCACCAACCCATTTGTCGGTTTCACTTACTCCTTCAAGGATATATTTGCCCAGTCTAGGGTTTTCAACATCAACATCTGTGGCGGCCCTGCGGATGCTGTCTCCAATTACAATCCCGCTGATTATAAAGTCCTCGAATTTCATGTCATCATAATCTCTTGTTCTGTGGACATTTCCAGGCTTGGGATAGCCGCTTACTTCAAGTGCCGATGCGATTTGAGCAATCTGAGCTATTTTATCCGCATTCATTCTATCATGTCCTCCATTAATACTTTAGCTGCAAAATTTGTGATGATTAAATCTGCACCAGCCCTTTTAATTGAAAGCAAACTTTCCATTATTGCTCTTTCGGTTAAATATCCTTTTTCAATAGCTGCCATTATCATTGAAAATTCTCCGCTAACATTATACGCGACTAAAGGCAGCATAAACTCATCCTTTACATTTCGGACAATGTCAAGATATGGCAGTGCAGGTTTCACCATTAAAAAATCACATCCTTCAATCATATCCAGTTCGCATTCACGGATTGCTTCAACTGCATTTGCAGGGTCCATCTGATAGCTTTTTCGATCTCCTTTATGTGGAGATGAGCAGGCTGCCTGACGGAAGGGTTCATAAAATGCAGATGCATATTTGGCGGAGTAGGACATTATCATTACATTGTAAAATCCATTTTCATCCAGGGCTTTTCTGATGGCATCTACTCTTCCATCCATCATATCTGAAGGTGCCACGATATCTGCACCTGCACGGGCATGGGATAAAGCCACTTTTGCAATGTATTCCAGGGAATCATCATTCAATATTTCAATTCCATCATCCATATTGTCATTTTCCTTAATCAGACCGCAGTGGCCGTGGGATGTGTATTGGCACAGGCAAACATCACTTATAACTACAAGATTTGTCTGTTTTTTAAGTTCCCTTACTGCTTTTTGAACAATCCCATTGTCTGCATAATCAGGTGTTGCTATTTCATCTTTTTCATCTTCTTTAGGTATTCCAAAAACGATTATTGATTTCAGTCCCTTTTTTTCCAGCTCTTTTGCAAATTCAACACCGCTTTCAAGTGAGTATCTGTATTCTCCCGGAAGTGAAGATATTTCTTCTTTTTCACCAGGCTTTAATTCATCCTTAAAATAGATTGGATATATTAAATCTTCCTTTTGAAGTTTTGTTTCACGAACAATATCACGTATTTTCGAATTTTGTCTTAGCCTTCTCATTCTTGTAACTGGATAGTGCATTTTTTTTCACCTTTTTATAATTTGAATTTATTTAAAATATTGTCATTAATCCCATATGGTTTTTTTGAATAATAGTTTTTTGCATGCTCTACAATCAGTGCATGGTACTCCTGATACTCACCAGTGTCTCCCTTAAAATTACTTTCAAATTCCTTTTTAATTTTAGTGTAACTGTCATTTTCACTGATATATCCAAGATATGAAAATATTCTTCGTGTATATGCATCAACAACAAATTCCTTTTCATTATATGCATACAGTAAGATTGAATCTGCAGTTTCAGGACCTATTCCTTTCACTTCAAGCAGTTTTTTTCTTCGAGGAGTTTCACTGCCGAGGGTGAGATAAAATTGAGTTATGTTTATCAGATAATCATACTTCTGATTATAGTATCCTGAAGGTTTAATAGCTTCTTTAATTTCTTCTTCATCTTTTTCAAGGATTTTTCCCGGGTTTAAATCCGCTGTTTTTTGAAGGTTTTCCAGAGACTTTTCAGCCTGGGGCCAGGAAGTGTTCTGTGTCAGCACTGCACCAAGTATTATTTCGTATTTTTCGTTTTCATTTCTTGGAAATGAGTAATCTCCCGGATGATATCCGTTAACTGATCCTGTTTTGGTCGGATTATTTCCTTTAAATGTGATGATGGGCCACCATCCCTGATAGGAGTATGTATCAAGCAGTGTTTCGTATATTTCATTAAATGTCATATTTAACATATTAATAGTTTAAATCATATATAAATTAGTATGTCAAATAGAATTGGGGAAAAATTTCAAATAACTACTTTCGGCTCCAGTCACGGCAAGGCTGTGGGGGCTGTTGTTGACGGATGTCCTGCTAATCTTGAACTGGATACATCAGACATTCAAAGTGAACTGGATAAGCGAAGGCCAGGTACAAGTGCGGTAACCACCTCCCGCAGTGAGGATGATATGGTTCAAATTTTATCAGGTGTTTTCAACGGAAAGACGGATGGAACACCTATTGCTGCTGTTGTTTTTAACAAAAATCAACATTCCAAGGATTATTCTCCTTTTGAACATACGCCACGTCCTTCTCATGGTGATTTTGCATGGATGAGCAAATACGGCAACTATGACTACAGAGGAGGCGGCCGGGGCAGCGGCAGAGTAACCATAGGTCATGTTATTGGAGGTGCAATAGCTAAAAAACTTTTAAAAACACAGGGAATTGAAGTTGTTTCTCATGTAGTTCAGATTGGCGATATTATTTCAGATGAGAAAGATTTAAACATTATCAAAAGCAATATAGATAAAAATCCTATTCGATGTGGGGATTTGGATGCTGCCTCTAAAATGGAGGAACTGATTCTTTTAAAGAAAAGTGAGGGGGATTCTGTTGGTGGTGTTGTTGAAACGGTAGTGACAGGTGTGCCTGCAGGAATTGGAGAACCGGTTTTTGAGAGAATTGACGGTGACTTGGCAAGAATTTTAATGAATATCGGTGCAGTTAAAGGCGTTGAAATCGGTCTGGGCTTTGGAGTTGCAGATAAATGCGCATCCCAAATCAATGATGAATATTATATTGACGGAGAAAATGTTAAAACATTATCCAATCATTCCGGCGGCATAATAGGTGGGATGTCAAATTCAATGCCTATTGTATCCAGAATTGCCGTTAAACCAACTCCTTCTATTTCCAAACCTCAGTGTTCTGTTAATTTGGAAAAGATGTGTGATGAAAAAATAGAGATTAAAGGAAGGCATGACCCGTGCATCTGTCCGAGAGTAACGGTTGTTGCTGAATCATCAACAGCTATTGTCATTGCCGATCATATGATTCGTTCCGGATTCATACATCCTAGTAATTTAAAAATTTAATATTTCTATCTGTATTTTGATGAAAGATTGTGCGTATGCTTTCTTTCAAAATTTGATAATTTTCGAATTGAACTGTGGCTGGGATTGTTGACATCCTTGAGAGTGTATATCCTGCTTCTGTCAGGGTTTCTGAAATTTACATTCAATGACATTCCGTCAAAAGCGGCCAGTGTTTTAACTCCGCTTTCTTTTGAAACTCTTTTGGCTTCATGGATATGATTGTTTGTCATTTTAAGACCCATATGAGTTATTATTGCAAGCTTTGGTTTGACTTCTCTTATCAGTTCGATAAATGTGTTTGAACACATATGTCCCTTAATCGATTTGGCTCCCGGACGCAGAACACTTCCTATCAGTATATGTGCACCTTTATGGGCTTCAGGCAGTCTTGTAAAATATGAAGTGTCTGAAGTATAGGATATTTTAAACCCTTTGTAATCAATCTGAAAGCCTATCCCCAAAGGATCACCATGTCTTGTTGGAGTTGCCTTTATTGTACATGCATCCATTTTTCTGCTTTCATTAACATTGAGAGGCATTATTTTTGACTTGCTCTTGTGGTATTTTGAGATGCAGGGACCCCAATGCTTATATCCGTCAATAACACTTTTAGCACCAACTATATATCCCTTGCTTTCAGTCATACCTTTTGTCATTGCTTCAATAAGGATTTCAGCATCATTATAATGGTCTGTATGGGAATGGGATACGAAAACTCCATTGATGTTTCTCGGGTCAAGTCCGAACTGATATGTGCGCACCAGTGCTCCAGGACCTGGATCTACATGGTAGTTTTTTCCTCCAAGATTATCCAGCCTGAAACCTCCAGTCATTTTTCTCTGGCTGATAGCTGAGAACCTTCCTCCGCCAGTTCCTAAAAAGATTATTTTCATTTGAATTCCTCATAATGAACACAGGATAATATTACATATCAGGGGAGCACTGTTTTTCTTAAGACATAACACCTCATCTTTAATTATGACCTTGTCACCTATTTCAACATCTTTTGCTCTGCAAAACATTATGACATTCTGATTAGGTTTGGATAATAGCTTCCAGTTATAGTCAAATGCCTGTGTTTTATCATTTAACTTAACCTCAATCATTTTTCCGTCAATTGATATTACCTCACCAATTTCGCCTGTTTTAATAATTTTATTACTCAGTTCAATTTCTCTGTTTTTTTCAATTATTTCTTTGGCCAATTGCTGTCTGTATTTAGTTAAAACTTTTATATCATTATCAATTGTGATATTAAGATGCATTTGTGCTTCTGCTTTTGAAAAGTTAGGTTGTTTTATCAAAACATCAAAGTTCTTACCAATCGTTGGTGTTTTATTTGAAATTTCTTCTAAAATTTCCCCAAAAATATCTCCCATCAGCTTCAGACTGTAAGATACTTTCCATTTCCTTTTGATTAATAATTCTGCCTGTTTTTTGGCAAAGTTGTTTCCAAACAGTATTATTCCACTATCGCCGGCCTGACGGGATGTTGTTTCTGATCCGATTAGTTCAATAATTTGATAGCCATTAGTTGTCCCGTAAATTCTTCTTCTTTTTGTTTCATGTGTTCCCTTTGTGCTTACTTCTCCTCTAATGGTATTTCCAACTATCCGTATCTTATCGGCATCATCACTTACCTTAATCGGCACATTAAGTTCCTCAGATCTCTGTTCAAGTTCGGCATTATTCTTAATTTCTCCAGAATATAATTCTTCTTCAAGACTCTGCCTATTTTCTCCAAAATAAGCAATCTTACGCTTATCTCCGGCCATTACACAGCCTTTTTTACCAACATATGCTATAATTAAGCTCATTTTCCTCCTCTCATTTTTACTTTAATCTTAAATTATTTGTGTATTATGTATAATGTTCATATGTTAAATAATTTTCATATTAATTTCACTTTTAAAAATCCTTTAAAAATTTTTAAATCATATATAAAGGTTTTAAATTAATTATTTAAACAATATCTTTATATAATAATAAAACAAAAAATATCATTATAAATAATTGTAATTATTTATCATTATAAATAAAATGCCGAGGAGAATATTTTATGAAAGATCTCACTAAAATGTTTAAACCTGAATCAGTTGCTGTTATCGGAGCTTCAAATACTCCAGGTAAAGTAGGATACATAATTGTCGATAACCTTATAAACGACGGTTTTGAGGGTAAAATATACCCTGTCAACCCTAAAGGTGGAGAGATTCTAGGTAAACGAGCATATGGAAATATTAAAGACATACCTGAAAAAGTTGATTTGGCAATAATCACCATACCTTCAGTTTTCGTTAATAAAAGTGTAGAAGAATGTGGTGAAGCCGGTGTGGAAAACATGGTGGTAATTACCGCAGGATTCAAAGAAGTCGGCGAGGAAGGAGCTAAATTGGAAGCTGAATTAACTGCATTAGGTGAAAAATACGGAATTAACATAATCGGACCAAACAGTCTTGGAATAACTGACTCTCACACTCCTTTAAACGCTTCATTTTCACAGATGATGCCTCCTACAGGAAACATTGCATTCATATCCCAAAGTGGAGCGATGATGGTTGCAATCATCGACTGGAGTGTAACTTCAGGAATAGGATTCAGTAAAGTAATAAGTCTTGGAAACAAGGCGGGGGTTAATGAAATAGAACTCCTGCAGTACCTTGCCGAAGATGATGAAACAAATGTAATAATCTGTTATCTCGAATCCATATCCGATGATGAAGACTTCATCAGAACAATGAGACAGACTGCAGTTAAAAAACCAATAATCATACTCAAATCAGGTTCAAGTTCAGCCGGAGCAGAAGCAGCATCATCACACACTGGTGCTCTTGCAGGCAGCGATTTAGCATTCGACACAGCATTCGGCCAGTCAGGAATCATGAGAGTAGAAACAATGGCTGAATTATTTGATTTAGGATTAGCATTCTCTAAAGCACCACTTCCTGAAGGAAGCAATGTAGCTATTATTACAAATGCAGGTGGTGGAGGAGTACTGACAGTTGATGCAATGGAAAAAGCCGGATTGGATCTTGTTAAATTCGATGAAAAAACAACTGCAAGATTAAAAGAATGCATACCTGATGAAGGCAGTGCAAATAATCCTATTGATGTATTGGGAGACTCACCTGTACACAGATATCAGGAATCCCTTGATATTGTCCTGCATGATGAACAGGTGGACAGTCTGATAATAATGGTATGTCCAACGGCATCCGCAGACCCTGACGGAATAGCAAAAGCTATTTTAGACGGAAGAAAAGATTCTAAAAAACCAATTCTCGTTGTAAATATGGGCGGACCTACATTTGAAAATGCAAATAAACTTTTAAGAGAAAACAACATTCCAACTTATGTATTCCCAGAAACTGCAGTTCATGCACTATCAGCAATGACTTCATATGCAAAACTTGAAGAAAGAAGCTATGATGATGTTGTTGAAAATGTGGAAGACGTTGACAAAGATGCCGTAAAGGAAATATTCGAAAAAGTGATTGCTGACGGAAGAGATACTCTGCTTGGAAGTGAAGCATATGCAGTAGCTGAAGCTTATGGTATATCTGCAGCACCAATCAAATTATCCACATCTGCAGATGAAGCAGCACAGTTAGCTGAAGAAATGGAATTCCCTGTAGTTCTCAAAATTGCTTCTGACAAAATATTGCACAAATCCGATATCGGTGGAGTTAAAGTTGGAATTTCAAATGCCGATGAGGCAAAAGCGGCCTATGATGAAATCATAGCAAATGCTAAAAAAGCACATCCTGACATTGTACCGGATGGAGTTGAAGTTCAAAAAATGATGGATACAGGTCAGGAAGTAATTGTCGGTATGATAAAGGACAAACAGTTCGGACCAATGATTGCATTCGGAATGGGTGGAATATACGTTAATCTCATAGAAGATGTATCATTCAAACTGGCAAAAGGACTGTCCTCCCAGGAAATCGAAGAACAAATCGAAGCTACCAAAGTTTCCCAGCTGCTCAAAGGTTACAGAGGCGAAGCTGCCTGTGATATTGATGAAGTAAAAGAAGCTATTAAAAGAGTAGCCAGATTAACCCTAGACTTCCCTGAAATATCTGAACTTGATATAAATCCAATATTTGTATATGAAGAAGGCTCAAGTGCCCTTGATATAAAAATAAAATTATAAATTTCTCCTAATTGAGAAATTTTTTCTCTTTTTTTAATGAGGATTAAACTTTTCTGTGAATCTCTTTAAATGAATTTATGGGTAATTTAATTACAATGTTTTTAATGAAACCTATCAAATAAACAACTGATACTTTAAATATAATGGCGTTGTGATATGAAATATGATTTAACTAGTGTTGGAATATATCCTAATTTACAATATGAGTGCATTTATACAACAATTGACTCCAATAAGCAAAAAAATTCAGCGGCATTTGCATTCATTTACCTTGGTGATGATAGGGTAAGATGTCGAATATTTGAAGGATCAAAAACACTGAAAAATATCCGGGAATCCAAAGAGTATGTTGTTAACATCACTCAAGATCCGATTATATTCACCCAGTCAACAATAGATAAACTGGATTCAAGCTATTATACCGATGATGATGAAATAGCTATTTTGAAAAATGCAGGATCTTACCTGATTATTGATGTTGAAAAAATTGATACAAAATCTCCTCATGATTTTCCAATAAAAAATGACAACAGACTTTTCTTTATTGAAGGAAGAATCAGAGATTTCACCATAAATGATGACTCAGTAAAAGCATTCAACCGCGGACTTTCATGTTTAATAGAATCCCTTGTTAACTTCAGCAGATATAAAATTGTAAATGAGAAAAAAAGACAGCACTATCTGAGTCGCCTTATCGAAAATAAAAGAATCATTGATACAGTATCTGATGATAACACAAGGAAAGCAATGGATTTGCTTGTTGAGGAATATAAAAAAAATTAGCTATTTTCGATTCCTAAAAATATGGTCAATTTCTCATATGAATTATTGTCTTTGATTTAGATTTCTCCATTATTATTTTTTAAAAAGTCGATTATGTTTAGATGTATTATTCTTTTATCTGAAAAGTCATCTTCATCCATTGAAATAACATATTTCAGATAATTATATTTAACTAATAATAATGGTCTAAATTCTTTTTCAATAACCTAGATAATTGTGGATTGTTTTTCTAGAAATTTTAACTCCTTTTTTTTCTAAGTATTCAATAATGCTTTTTGCTGAAAACTATTTAAAAACACCACGAAATGATGCTGTGTTATTTAAATTCAAATTTCTTTTACATACTTGTATCTTGTTGAGATTTCTATTTATAACTCTTTATAATTTTCATCCAATATTTTATATGCTCCAATCTGTAGAAAATTCCACATATGTTTCATAATAATCCTGTGATGATAATTAACTTTCTGTTGATATGCTCTTTTTGAGTAAATTGGGATTAATTAATTTTTAAGGCCCATTTCATAAAAATATAAATATAAATGGATGAATTTAATTATCCGTCTCTATCTATCTTTTTAAAGGCCATCGGATATATTGCAAGCATGATAAATATGCCTAGAGAATACGCAATACATTTAACTATATCTGTGTTGCCTGCAACTTTTACAAACAATACAAAAATTAATACAAACAATATGATTGCTCCGGCAACTCTGAGTATTGCATCACGTCTGCTTTTGGGGTTTTCAAAGTTAACGTATTTCTCTTCAACAAGAAAACCTGATGAAATTCCACAAATCAAGGCCACATATTTAAGATAACTCATTTCGGGACAGAATATAATTCCTACAAAAGACAGTGCTATAATACCTAAATAGATGTATGTCCTATTTTCGACCATGTCAAAAATACGGGATAAAATTAAGATTATCGCCAAAGCAATGATGAAACCTGCAATGGTGTCTGTGGGAAAATGAACGCCTAATCCAATCCTTGAAAGGGCAACAATCAAAACTCCAATGAGTCCAATAACAATAAACTTCATATTTTTGATGTAAATCGGAATGGCCAAAAATAAGTTGGTTGCCATCATCGAATGCCCGCTTGGGAAGGAATATTCCTGGATTTTAAAGTCAAAAGGATTCTGGCCAGGTTTATTTGGATAAATACACTTAATTTTATTCACGACTGCATATGGTCTTAAACGTGCCACAAACACCTTAAGAAATTCACAGCACACACCTGCCACGCCCAACGAAAGCAATGTAAATCTACCCCATTCCTTGTTGTATGCCAAATAGACTAAAATGAATAACAGGGCAAGGACATTTTTTGAAATAAGATTTGCTATAATTTTAAAAAATCCAAATATAAAATCTGGAAGAGAACTTTGCATAAATAGTATAAGATTAACTTCCCATGGAAAATAAAAAACAGTTTCTATCATAGTCTTAACGTATCTTTTACAAAGTTAATATATCTTTTTACTTAATGTTTGTACTATTTTCCAAAATTATTCCAGGGCATTTATAAAATGTAATTAAATTTGTTTTATTTTAAAATAATAATAATTTGAATCTCTTCATTTTAAATAATGTTTAATGCAAACTGATTTTATTATATTTATTTATATAAAAAAAGTAATCGGTTTATGGGAGTCATCCATAAATTTAATAAATCATGCCAATTAAATTTCATTACAGAAATGTCACCAGAAATATGCATAAATAAAAGTTCTTTTACGGGAATACGTTTCCCAGAAGTTTTAGAATATATCCTTTTAAAATTCATTTCAACAAATTCTACAAAGGATTATGTCAAGATAGTATTAGTTATAATAATTGAGTAGAGGAATGATATTTATGAAAGAATATTTAATTGAGACAGCAAGTATTGATTACATGAATCCCATTATACAAGAAAAAGTTCAGGAATTAAAAAATCAATCAAATGATGATTTAGATTATATCGAACAAAGTTACCTGTTTGTTAGAGATGAAATTCCTCATTCATGGGATATTGGAACAAATATAGTTTCAAGAACAGCCAGTGAAGTGCTTATAAATAAGACAGGAATCTGCTGGACAAAATCATGTCTTCTTGCAGCACTTCTAAGAGCAAATGAAATTCCATCAGGAATAAGTTATCAACTTCTAACAATAGCAGAAGACGACAGTGAAGGCCACATCATCCATGCTTTAAATACAATATATGTTAAAGATTCAGAGAAATGGATTAGAATAGATGCTAGAGGAAATAGTGGAAATCTAAATACAAATTTCAGCCTAGATAAAGACCAATTAGCTTTTCAAGTTCGCGAAGAATTTGGAGAAATTGATTACAATGACAACAATGCTGATTTGGATGAACGACTTGTGAATGCACTAGCGAAAACTGAAAATCTATTCGAAATTGACATAGATTTTGACTTTTAATTATGATAAACCTGAAAAAAATGAAAAAGAATAATGGCTAAACTTTAGCAATATCTCAAACTAATATTACTTTAAATTTTCATCCAATAACTTTGGATTTTTAGAATTTTTACTGCTAACTACTTTTTGTTCGGTTCTATCTTCTAACTCTCTTAAAGCATTGCCTGCAATACTTTCACCATCTCTTGCAACAGCTTTACTTTCTTCAAAACCCTGAGGATTTTCAGTTTTGCTAATTTCGGCAGTGTCCAACTCGCCAAGCATATTAGTAACCAATTCATCATTGGTCATGTTATCGCGAAGGTTCTCCTTTTTCAAGCCTTTAATTCTTTTATGTTCTCCCGTCGTCATGCCAAAAGATGCCTGGCTAATCTCATTGGTAAGTATTGCATATTCTTGTCCTTTTTTAACACCAGACCTATCTCATTCAGCGGTTAAATCTTTTCTTATTTCAATGCCCCTTAATCTTTAAGTGATCCATTCTTCACTATATCCTTTTTCACGGTAAGTGACAACCGCTCTTTCAATAGCTATTTCAGGGTCTGCTATTTCATCAAGTCTGTCTTGACCTAATTGTGCCATCCACTGTTTGAATGGTTCTGCATTTGGTGAAGGTGTTGATTGTATGATACGTAATAACTGTTTGGCTGTAGCAACGTCAGTTTACCCATTTTCCCATCTTTAGCAGGCATTTTCAACTTGTTACAAAATGTAACACTTTGAGCACCTTCATCATTTAACCGACTTTTTAATGTTCTCCAATATCGTGAAGGATTTTTACTCCCGCTAAGAATTCCAACAACATCTATTACTGAAAAATAGTATTCTTCTATTTCTCATCCCATTTAATCCTTACTTCCTGATTTTGAAATAATTTAATTTTTGTTTCTTCACTCATTTCTTTTTCTCCTTTTGTTTATTTCCCCAAATACAAAAACTTTTGATGTGAAGAATAATATTTGTCAATGAATAACTCCATGTTGTTTAGACAATCTTTAAAATTCATTCTTTGAATTTATTTTATCGGTAATACTATTTTTAGTCAAAATTATATTTAAATCAAATGAGAGAGCATTTGAAAAGCAATCCCAACCACCCATTTATGTAATTTCCCCATATTTTAAATAATTTAGATAATTTTTACACCCTAATGTCAAAATAAGTAATGTCTGTGTGTTTTCCACAAATTCAATAATGTAAAATGAATAAATTTCATTTTGAGAAATATTATCCCAAAGCATGAGTAAAAGTTCTTTCTTGTGGGAATATGTTGAACTGAGAATCTCCAATATCCTATTTGATTAGTGATTTAATTAATATTAATGATATTATCTTAAAAAAATATCCAATCATCACAGAAAAAATATTTTCAACAAAAATTACTACAGATTTATAAGAGTTAAAAATACATAGTAATCTCATGGGGGATAAAATGGATTTGGAAGATAAAATTAACAGGGTAAAAGAAATTTTAGCTGACAGGAAAGTAGCTATAGGCTTTTCAGGTGGTGCTGACTCAACATTATTGGCTTATTTATCTTCAAAAGTCTCAAAAGACACATTAGCCATTACAATTAACAATCATTTACTCCCTACAGATTTCATTGAAAATACAAAGCAATCAGCAAATGAATTCGGAATAAAACATCAGATTATAGACATGGATTTCTATGAAAACGACAGTTTTTTATCAAACAGCACCCGAAGATGCTATGACTGCAGGGAGATGATGTATGATAACATTGAAAAAACTGCACTGGAAAAAGGCTTTGATTTCATATGTGACGGCAATAATATAAGTGATTTAGTAGTTGACAGACCGGGAATTTTAATAACATATAAGAAGAATTTTAAAACGCCATTCATTGAAGCTAATTTATCATCAAAAGAAATCCACAGATATTTGGATGAAAACAATATATATTACTCTAAATCAACCACTTGTCTTGCAACAAGGATTCCAACCAATACTATGATTACAAAAGAGAAAATTGAAAAAATAAGGCTGGCTGAAGATTATATTCAAAATAATACCGGATGCAGGATAGTCAAAGTCAGACAGTTAAAAAATTATGCACTATGTGAAGTTGATGATTTAGGTGAAATATTAAACAGCAATAGCTATGAACAAATAAACAGTCAGTTAAAAAAATACGGCTTTGAAAAAGTGGCTTTAAATCTGGAAGCTATTGATGATGACGAATACATCAGCATTGAATATGAAAACGGCTCATTTTCATATCAGCTTCCGTATACAATAAATATTTCTGAGACAAAAAAGCAGTTCAAAAATCGAATAGTTAATATATCAAAAGATAAAATAGAATTAGATAATATTTCCATAAGTGAAAATGGACTTATCCAGGTCAACAATCTCAAGACATATGAAATTGCAGTAAACAGATTCATGGAAATATTGCCGAAAATAAGAAGGAATATATAATTAGGTGAAAGGATGCCGACAAGATACATTGGTGATGGATACTGGGAAATAGCCTCAAGACAGATGAGTATAGTAACAAGAAGTCAGCAGGAAAGATTTAAAAATGCAAAAATCACAGTCATAGGCTGCGGTGGAATCGGAGGCCAAACAATTGAAATGCTGGCCAGAATGGGTATTGGAGAGCTGACATTAGTGGATGAAGATGCATTCGACCTCTCAAATCTCAACAGACAGACCCTTGCATCAATTGCAGATTTGGGATTGGATAAAAGCAGTGTTGCATGTGAAAAGGTCAGACTAATAAATCCCTACGTTAAAGTTAAAACATTCAATGAGCATGTTTGCTTGGAAAATATTGATGAAATAATTGGTGACTCGGATATTGTTATAGATGCTCTGGATAATGTATTGACAAGAGTTATAGTTTCAAGAACAGCAAAAGAAAAAGAAATTTCCTACATTCATGGGGCAATCCACGGTACCTTGGGTCAAATTACAGTATTTCTGCCTGACAGTGATGAAACATATGAAAAAATGTTCAATTTACCCTCTCTTGGCAAGAAACTAAATGAAGAGGTAATTAATGATTTGAAAAATGTAACATCTGGTGTTCCGCCAGTCATAGGTCCGACCCCTAATCTGATTGGATGTCTGGAATCTTTTGAAGCATATAAAATCATAACTGGAATTGGTGAAGTTACTAAAGCTCCGAAAATATTAACATTTGATTTATTGGATTTAAGTTCTTTTTCTCTGGATGAACTTTAAATCTATTTTTCCAGCTCAATACGCTCAGGGCTTGTGTAAACAGTAAATCTGTTATTTCTGACAAAACCAATCATTGTAATATTTCCTTTTTCTGCAACTTCAATTCCTGAGGATGCGGGTGCAGCATTTGAAATGATGATTGGAATTCCGACTCTTATGACTTTAATTATCATGTCTGCAGGCATTCTTCCGCTGTATGAAATATATGATTTTGAAAAATCATAGTCATTTATTGCAGCAGCACCAATTACTTTATCCACTGCTACATGTCTGCTAACATCTTCCCGGATGATTATATTCTTTTCGAATTTCAGCTGTGCAACATGAACCCCTCCGGTTTTCTGCCAGATTTTTGCCTCATCAGTCAAATGATTTAAATCTTTAATAACCTGTGTTGCATTTATTTTAAAATCAGAACTAATTGGAGTAAGTGTTTCTGCCTGTGATCTGATGCCTCCTCCACTGTCTGAATTAACTCCCTGATACTCAAGTAATTTACATACGCAGGCATGTTCACAGTTTCCTTTTCTTTTTTGCATAATTTCGTCCTGATCAAAGTCTTCTTGAGGGTCATGTCGGTGTTTTGTTTTGATTAAAACATTATTGCCTTCTAATTTGATGGATTCAATATCATTATAATCTTTAATCAGTCCTTCTCCCAAACAATATCCAACAGCGAAATCCTTTAAATCCTTCGGATAAGTTGAAAATTTACGTGGTGGCAAATAATCAATGAACAGATAGGTGTATTTATCTTCTACACAGTTTTCAGTAATTGTTTTATATTCTCCATTTTTCCACTGAATTGCTTCAGTTTTTTTTATAAATTCCATATTAACCACTTTTAAGTCCTTTTTAAATTACTTAACACCGCTGCATATCTTTAAAACAGGTATTTTACTTAAAATATAAATAATTGCCCAGCTTATCAGTGCTATTAAAATTGAAAATAATGGGATCCATATATAGGCTTTACCTACTTTAAACTGATTGAAAAATGGATTATATGCAATATAATTAATAATCACCCAATGCAGGAAGAAAATACCGAAAGTACATGTGCTGTATGATACTATTAATTTGGCAAGAAAAGTTTCTTTTACATTCTTAAATTTCTGGTTAATCATTTTAAAATTAAAGTATTTGAATAATAAAAAGATTCCTGAAGCTTCAATTACTACAAAAATATTAAAGAAATCCAGCTTGTTGATTTGCCAACTTCCGTAGCCTAGAACATACATTGAATAGAAGTTGCATATGGCTCCGATAATGAATAAAACAAAACCGATTAGAGCCAATCTCTTATCTGAAATATTAAATTTATAATGCTGGATAAAATAACCTAAAATATAATATGCAATTCCATTAATAAAATAGTAAATAGGTCTAAATAAATTTTTAATTTCATCTGTAAAAAATCCTACTGAAAACAATATGGAGAATAAAAATATTATGAATAAAAGGTATTTTGCACCATCAAAACCCTTGTCCTGAATAAAGCTATTTAAGATGGGTATTAATAAATATATTCCGAGTAAAAACCATATAAACCAGGATATGCTTGATATTCCCATAAAACCAAAGAGTACATTTACAAAATAATTAATGCTTAATTCATACCCTGCAAAATTCGAAAAATAAACTAATCCGAAGATGCTGAATATTACTGTCCAGCATATGAAAGGAACAACTACACTGCGGGCTCTCTTTTTAAAAAATACTTTCATCTCCTGTTGTCTGTTAAGCAGTAGTGCACCGCTTACCATCAAAAATAAAGGAACACCTATTCTAACAACAGAAATCAGGCTTGTTGAAACAATCCAGTTGCCGTATGATCCTTTACCAAAAAATGTGCAGACATGACCTATAATCACACAAATTATAGCTAATGAACGTAATTCATCTAAATATAAAATCCTTCTGTCTAAACTAACCATTATTTCACTGATTTAAATCTATTATAACAAATCTTCTTTTAAATTATTCAGCAGTCTTTTAAATGCTGAATATAGGAGAATTTACAGCATTCATAATTTTTTTTTTTAATTATTCGTTGCTTTCTGTAAACATTTTTTACACAGTTTTATGTTTTGTCTTTAATGACTAATTAAAATAACTATTCAATGTCATCAACTTCACATTCTATTTTCGCATAAAATAATTAAGTCTTTATATAATGTTGTTAGATTAAGTACTAATTGTGCGTAATGAATTTTTTAAAAAAGTGTTCTATCACAAAATATGCATCATTTAAATCAATATTTGCGAATTGAATAAGCAAATTTTGTGTCAACTCATATTATTTCCTGCACCATCTTTTGAATTTGCTTGAAACAATATCTTTGTACCTTAATTTAATATTGTCCATACATTTTATCCAATTTTTTTTAGGAAAAAAATAAGATTGTAATAATCTTTAAATTCAACAAAATAATTCTAGTTTTTATTTAATCATATAAAGAATACCTTTGCCATCATTTTTGAATTTCAGTTGATTTTTTAAGGTGAATCCCTGTTTTTTAAGAATGTCAATTAAGATATTTTCGCTTACTCCAGTAGTGTTAGTGTGATATTCCATTATAATTTGTTTAAACATGGATAAATCTGAATGTTTAACTATATTAACTTCACAACCCTCACAATCAATTTTTAATATATTTGGTTGTATATTATACTCTTCAATTATATTTTCTATTGTTATTGTGTCAACGGTTACTTCTTGATCTGCTTTGGCATATTCGCTTGCTCCGGCCGTATCATTCTTGTTATATTTAATTGTAATTACTCCATTTTTACATGAAACGGCTTTATTTACAAAAATTATTTTTTCTTTAATTGAAGGGTTTAAATCTATATTTTTTTTGGCTATTTCATAAATATGTGGTAAAGGTTCAAAAGCAACCACATTATAACCTTTATTTGCAAAATAAATTGCGGTATCTCCTACATTTCCACCAATATCTATTATGGAGTCACCATTAGTGTATGGGATATAATCATAATCTCCGAAAATAAAACTTTCAAAAATAAGACTAACTTCTTTGTTTAAAAATTTAAATTCATGATTGTCATGATAGTTTTTCACATTTATTATTTCATTATCGATTTGTGGTAAATAGGATTTCAGTAACTCATACTGATCTTGAGATAGGTTTTTTGATGTTGAAAAGACTAATGCTCTGAATAATGGTGAATTAAGATAATTTTTTCCTTTCTTTAATTGTACTGATCCAATATTTTTGATTTTGCAGGTGACTTCTCTTTTTAAAATGAACATATTTAATGCAACTGAAAACCAATTTTCGATACCGTTTTTGAATATTTTAAAACCTTCAATCATACTCATTATAAACCCTCTAGATATTTTCAATCTAACTATTTTTAAACACTAAGCAGTAAATTTTTTATCCACTAAATCACTACATTTGGTTATATTTTCGTAGGTTATTTATATCAATCATCATTATTAAACATATCATGTTATACAAAAGCGATTAATAATTATTTTTCATAAAATTAAATACCTGTCCAAACAACGCTGTGATCTTTAGAAATTTTTTGTGATTTTTTTCTTATTTCATGGAAAATCCTCCTTAGGATATTGGTTGGTATCTTATGGGATATTAATAAATGGTTTCGATTTCTTATGTGTTTATATTCTATTTTTTTTTTAATTTTATTGGGTTCATTTGTCGACTCTTAGATTAAGTCAATCATAATCGTCATTATCAAATAAAATTATAAAATTATGAATATTATTTTGTAATTTTAAAAATAGGTTATGTGATTTAAGAAAAAAAATAAGGAGAATAAAATAAAGACTAATCTAAAGTTTACAACATTAAATAGATATTAATGGTTATTCTGTTGTAGTTAACATCAATATAATACGGTTATTTAATTTATAGTCGCACCGAAAGATTGCATTAAAATTCAGAAGAATCGAATGATGAAAAAAAAATAATGAGAAAAATGGTGATGCTAAACAATCATGTTTTTTTTTTGTTTGTATCTTAAAAATCTATAAAAAAGCCCATATTGGCTATGAGCTTAACTATAATAATTCTTTTCTTAAATCAATTGTATCTTTTAAATCAGGACCGGTTGATATAATAGTCACTGGAACACCAGTTTCAGTTTGGATATCTTCAATAAATGATTTAGTTTCAGATGACAAATCATTATAATCCTGTGTTCTGGCACAGTCAGGGTATAATCTATCAACACATGTTAAAGCTATTTGTGTTGCGCCGTTGATTCTGCAGGATTCTTTTGCAAGTTCCATATCGAAGTATCCTATTCTCCGTCTGCGTCCGGTTACAACACCATATTCTTCTAATCCTTTGCTTTCTGCTTCTTCTTGTGTCATTTCTGTTGGGAAAGGTCCTTCTCCAACACGTGAAATATATGCTTTAAAAACATCTATTACTTCATCAACCCTTGTTGGTCCGACTCCAACATCAGCTGCAAATGTTGATGCGGTTGTGTCTTTACTTGTTACAAACGGATATGTTCCGTAATAAAGTGACAGCGCGAAGCCTTGTGATCCTTCAATAAATACATCTTCTCCGTTATCAAGGGTTTCATTAACTTCCAGTGAAACATCAGCAATATATTCTTCAAGTTCAGGAATGTCACGTGCCAAGTTAATTGTTCTCATTACACGGTCTGAATTTGCAGGACCACATCCGGAACCGGTACTTCCTATTTTTTTAGCTAAATGCTCTGAAGATTTATCTCTGTTCATATGGTCTTCAGTTATGATTGCACATCTAGGGTCAATTGACATTCTTTCTTTTACATTGTATTTGGATAAGTCCTTAAATTCTTTGTACATTACTTCAGGATTTACTAAAACTCCTGCTCCAATCATCAGTTTTGCATCTGTATGAACAAAACCTGAAGGGGTTAATCTTAAACCATACTTTTCTCCATTAAACTCTACAGAGTGTCCTGCATTTGGTCCCACTCCTGCACGAGCTATAATGGATGGTTTGTCATTGCTGCAAAGGTACGTAATACATTTTCCTTTACCTTCATCACCCCATGCTCCTCCAACTAAAATACTACAAGTCATCTGATAAACTCCTTTACTAAAAATTTTTCACAAAGTTATTGTTTGTTTATAATCTTTTAAAAATCTTTCCACTATTTGTTGAATGGGTGATTTTCACACATTGGATCTTTCAGTATATTTCTTTTTTGATGGTATCTCAAGTAGTATAACATCCATTGGTTTGATAGCTCTTTTAATAGCTCATCATCAAGTTCTTCTGAACCTACTTTAAATTTAAGGCCATTTCCACCAACAACTATTGCTATTTTACCAAATCCAACTAAACAGAAATAATCATTACGGATATTATGTATGTTAAATCCTTCTTCTAATGTGTAACTTTTTTGCTTTCCGTAATCATGGAAATATGTATTCAAATACTCAAAGTCATTGAATCTGATTTTTTCAACATCAAGTTTCAAATCTTCATCAAGATAATGTTTTTTGTAATTGAATGTTGATAAAAATTCAATGTTCCATATATTGTCATAGAATACTGTTAAAAACGGATTTTTCGTCAATTCTATAGTTAATGACATGTCTTTATCATTTTTAGGAACCCCCAGTTCAACATCAATAAATTTCAAGCTTACTTCCTCTTTTGTAATTTTAACTGATGTTAATTTAGCAAAATTGTTTATAACTTCTTCGATTCTTTTCAACGATTCATTTCTCATTTCTTATTCACCTTGCAGTATAAATCATATGCCCCTTCAATTTCATATTCTTTTTCGGCATTGTATTTTTTATCCCATTCAAAATTCATAATAGTTATCTGGGTGTTTACACTTTCGTCCCATTCTGTTCTTAAATTTGCATTTTCTAAATATTCATACACTGTTTTTCCTATTTTCAGTGCATTTTTCTCGTTTTTATTATAATCTCCAAATGTTATCTTTAGCTTTTTGCTTAGTATAGATTCCTCCACATCTTCAAATGTGTAAAAGCAAAATCCCTCAGGGTGATACCCGTTGTTAACTAGATGGATGTATAATTCGTAGATGTCTTCAACACCTTCTTTGAAATCATATCCACAATTGTGAACTCCTATTATGGATTTTTCAGCCAATTTTTCGAATGTCTCTTCCAGGATTTGGAAATTATCATTTTTCTGATTGTTTAGGGGGATGCTGAATTTGTCCAAATCAATATCTTCGTATATGAACTGTTCTTCTATTATTTCTTCTATTTCTTCAGTTGAGAAAAATCCAGATTTAGCTAATAAATCCATCATATTTTCCACTTCATTAACTAAATCTTTCATACAATCACTCATCTTCAAGCAGCATTTGTATATGTGTTGTGTTTCCTCTTTCTGTAAATCCTACTATTATTCTGCTTTCTCCAAGATATGCTACACTGAAATCTTCTTTTTCTTTGTATTTGTATCCTTTGAGTTTTGTGTAGGATTTGAAGGCTAATTTTTCATACACATCAAAGTTTTTCTGAAATGTGTAGTAGGTGTCTCTGAATTTTTCAACACTGTTTATTTCAGGGACATTTCCCTTGTTTATTCCAACGAAAATATCCAATCCCTCTTCATTGACAGCATAATATGCATCCAAATCTATAATTGATGTTGTTGTCATTGCAAGTGTGTGGCATGCATTGAAATCGGCCTGTATTATTGCATTGGAGAATTCAGGAATTCCTGCATCTATTCCGGCCTGTTTCATTTCTTTTGCTGCTTTTATCAAATCATCTCCGAAGAGGTCTTCACTGTCCCATGCCCACACCCATTGCTGGATGTCTTCACGGTAATATCCTATAACCTGTATAGGAAGTGTTATGTTATTGAATGTTATTGTTGCATTTTCCAAGTCCAGACTGCCTTCTTCATTTCCTATTAGCTCAGACAGGTTTTCCTGTTTGTCAAGTGCCAAAGCACCATACTTTGATAAAACAGTTTTAAATGAATCTCCTTCATTTATTACAACTGCTTCTTCTGGAATTTTCAAATTAAACACCTAAAATTTTAATTTTGATATTCTATCCATGGCTTCTTTTGTATTTTCCAATGTATTGAATGCAGTGAGTCTTAAGTATCCTTCACCACTAGGTCCAAATCCTGAACCTGGTGTTCCTATAACATTGGCTTCATTTAAAAGAATATCAAAGAAATCCCATGAATTCATATCGTTCGGAGTTTTTACCCATATGTATGGAGAACTTACTCCTCCGTATACTGTAAGTCCTATTTCCGTTAAACTGTCTCTGATAATTTTTGCATTTTCCATATAATAATCGATAACTTCTTTGATTTGTGCCTGGCCTTCTTCGGAATATGTTGCCTCTGCCGCCTTTTGAACAGGATATGATACTCCATTGAATTTTGTTGTCTGTCTTCTGTTCCATAACGGATTGATTTCAATTTCATTTCCTTCACTGTCATATCCGATTAATTCTTTTGGAACAACGGTGTATGCGCAGCGGGTTCCTGTAAATCCTGCAGTTTTTGAGAAGCTCTTGAATTCAATAGCTACTTCACGTGCACCTTCAATTTCATAAATGGTATGTGGAACATCATCTTCACTGATAAATGCTTCATAAGCAGCATCAAATAAAATGATTGCTTTATTTTCTTTTGCATAGTCCACGAAAACTTTCAGCTGATCTTTTGTAAGTGTTGTTCCTGTCGGATTATTTGGATAGCATAAATATATAATATCAACATCTTCGTCTGGAAGTTCAGGGATAAAATTGTTTTCAGTATTGCATTTCAGGTATACCAGATTTTCATACATTCCATCATCTTTCATTTTACCTGTTCTTCCGGCCATAACATTGGTATCTACATAAACGGTATAAACCGGATCGGTTACTGCAATCTTATTGTCAAGACCGAAGATTTCCTGAATATTTCCTGTATCGCATTTTGCACCGTCGCTGATGAACACTTCACTTTTATCAAATTCTATGCCATATTTTTTGTAGTCATTTTCAATTATGGCTTCAGCCAGAAATCCGTAGCCCTGTTCGGGTCCGTATCCCATAAAAGTATCTGCACTACCCATTTCATCAACAGCATCCTTAAATGCATTAATAACTGAAGGCACTAATGGCTTAGTAACATCACCAATTCCCATTTTAATAACATCTGCATCAGGATTTGCATTTATAAATTCAGATTCTCTTCTAGCTACTTCAGTAAAAAGGTAACTGCTTTTCAGTTTAAGATAGTTTTCATTAATTTTAACAACCATTATCTAACCTCCAAAATAATACTGTTGCTTTCTATATATCACCTTTAAAATATATAAATTATATTACTTCCTTTAATTTCAAGGATTTTCTTTTTTTTTAATATTTACTTATTTAATGTTTTGATTTTCATGATTGAAGATTTCATGACATTAATTGGGATTATTATTAAGCATAACGAAGAATTATATTCTAAAAAATATTCAAACCGGTGAAATGGCACAAATTAATTTCGAAAACATAAAAGTTTATAATTAATAATATTCATAATTATTAAGTGATAAAAAAATATTGAGATGTGGATTATATGAATACTACAATATTATTGGTATGGGCTTGTATTGCTATTATTGGTATAATAGCTATTGTTATTGTAAGATCGTATTATGAAGACAAAGAATCTGAGGAAGTGAATTTTTCTAGTATTACTTCGAAAAATCCATTTCAGGGTGTATTATCTGGGGAAAATAGGAATGAAAACAGAAGAGATCTTTATGAATCCAGAGACTTATCTTCTGATAGACTTTCATACGAAAGAGATGATTATTCTCGTTTGAATGATGAACCTATTCGTTATAATGAACCACAGTATGAAAGGGACTTTGAACCTCACTATGAGAGGGATTTTGAGCCTGCTGGAAGGGACTTTGAACCTCACTATGAGAGGGGTTTTGAACCGGTCAGAAATGAGTTTGAACCTGCCTATGATAGGGATTTTGAGCCTGTTGTAATAGAGCCTGAACCACAGCAAGAAGTGGAAGTTGTACAGCAGGAAATTCCTAGAGCTAATCCTTTGACTAATAATAGAAATATAACCTACTCTTCTCAAAATCAGGTACTTGTTAATTATGATGATGACAATGTTGAAAAGTTTCAGGAACCTATCACTGAAACCCAGAGAGACATGATGGACGGATCCAGAAGAATGGATGAAACTAATAAAGTCACTTTTAGAAAAGCTTCAGAATCAAATCATGAACTTAAGGATTTATTCACAATTGATGAGTTAATTGAAGAATCAAAAAGAAAAGATGATGAAAGGGAACGTGAATCAAAAACAATAAATAAAAAAATTGATGACAATGATGATATCAAGGAAAGCATAAGAAGAAGAAAGGACTTCCTTGAGGATGCTTCAGTTGAAAACAGTGATAATGTTGCAGATATTGCAGATGCCATTAAATCCAGTGATGATGAAGAACCGCTATCCCAGTCAGTCGCTTCACAAAAAGAGGTCAATGAAGCAATTGAATCTGCAAGTAATGAAATCAGTCAGAATGAAGAGGATACCACTCAGGAAAGTTCAATAACTGAGGCTGTACTTAATGCTAATGAATCACATGAGGATAAAGTTGAAACCGACAGAACTGTTCAGGAAACATTAACTCCTGTAGAAGAATTCACATCTCCTGCACTTAAAACTCCAAACAAGGTTGAAAGTGATGGCGTAAGTGTATTATCCAGTAGGGATGACTATGAATTCGGTGCACCTGTCAGTTCCTCCAATCTTTTCAGAGATGAAAATGGCGAATTAAGCGATTTGGATTACAGAAAAGACTTGGCCAAATTCAGAAATTCAATCAAAAACTCAAGCATTGTTAAAGACATTCGTGAAAAGATAAATACCGAAGATGATTATGATCAGGTAAATAATGATTTCATACGCAATGTCAACACCTATGAGGAAGATACTTATGAGCCAATCATTAATGAAACTCATGTTGACTATGTTGCTTCAAATGATGATGATTCCTTAAGACAGGAAAATACTCGAAAAGTATTTGACATGGTTAAAAATTCAGCTTCAGAACCTGAAGAAACTTCGGTTACAACGCTAAAAGAAATGCCTGAAAGATCCAATCTTAAAATAATGATAAACAACAATGAAGAAGTTCTCTGCAAAGGTGATGAAATCATCTACAACTACGGCGGAGACACATATTCAAGTAAAGTCTACGGCATTAATGGAAGAGAAATTAGAGTAAAATACAGGGGAGAAGACATCATAATCAAGGAAAGTGATGTTAAAAAAATCTATTAAGCTAATAATGATGGTGTTTAAATGAGTGAGGATATACAAAAAATCATTAACGAACTGCATATTTATGAAAAGAAATTTCTAAAAGAGTTAAGCTTAAATCCATCTGCTACTCCTGAAGAAATAGCTGAAAATACGGGAATGGATATTAAATCGGTTATGAGTGCTGCAGGTTCTCTTGCTGCAAAGGATATTATTGAAGTTGAAAAAAATGTAAATGAATATATCTCACTGACCGATATTGGAATCAAATATTCAGATGAAGGTTTTCCTGAACGTAGAATACTAAATGTACTGAATGAGAAAAAACAGCTAAGTATGAAAAATCTGGCTGATGAATCAGGTATTGAGAAAAAAGAATCAAATATAGCTATCGGATGGGTAGTTCGTAAAAAATGGGCTAAAATCGATAAAGGTGTTCTTTTCCTAACTGATACAGGTAATGAATTTGAATCAAAGCAATGCGAGGATGAAAAACTGCTTGATTTGCTTAATGAAAAAGGTCAAATACTGAAAAACAATCTCAGTGATGATTTAGCCGTTGGATTTGAAAATCTTAACAAACGTAAAAATATTATTAATATAAAAAAAGACACATTACACTCATTTAAAATTTTGGATAAAGGACAGGCAATACTTGATGAAGGATTCACTATCCAGGAACAGGCTACACAGTTAACACACAAGCAGCTGAAAGACGGAGAATGGAAAAACCTTCAGTACCGTCCTTATGATATTCAGGCAGAAGCACCATTGTCATTTGCAGGTAAAAAACATCCTTTAAGAATAATAATAGATGAAATACGGGAAATATTTTTAAACATGGGTTTTTCAGAGGACAATGGTGATATATTGGAGTCTGCTTTCTGGAATTTCGATTCACTGTTCCAGCCTCAGGACCATGCTGCCCGTGAAATGCAGGATACATTCTATGTTAAAAATCCTCTTACATGTGATTTGCCTGAAGGGGACATTGTCAAATTAACTGCCCAGACACATGAAACCGGAGGAGACACAGGTTCTACAGGATGGCTCTATCACTGGGATGAAGATGTGGCAAGGCAGAGTGTTTTAAGAACACACACAACTGGAATCTCAACCAAACACCTGTTTAATCATGAACCTCCAATAAAAATGTTTTCAGTTGGAAGAGTTTTCAGAAGAGAAACCTTTGATTATAAACATTTACCTGAATTCCATCAGGTTGAAGGTCTCGTATGTGGTGAGGGAATCAGCTATCAGAATCTTTTAGGTACTTTAAAAGAATTCTACAAAAAATTAGGATTTGAAGTCAGATTCAGACCTGCATACTTCCCGTATACATATCTTTCTACAGAATGTGAAGTTTACCTTGAGGAAAAGGAAAGCTGGATTGAACTTGGAGGATCAGGAATGTTCAGACCTGAAGTCTTAAAACCCTTAGGCATTAACCAGCCTGCACTTGCATTCGGTTTAGGTATAGAAAGATTGGCTATGATTAGATATGATGTATCAGACATTAGAATGCTTTATAAAAGTGATATCAAATGGCTTCGTGAACTGCAGTTGGATGATGGAGTGAAATTATAAAATGTCAGTAAAGTTAATTTCATGGAATGTAAATGGAATTAGAGCAGTTTCCAAAAAAGATGAATTTTGGGATTGGTTTGACAATACTGATGCAGATATTATTAATTTTCAGGAAGTTAGAGCCTCAAAAAAGGATATTCCAAAAAAATTAACAGCTATTGATAATTATGAAAAGTATTTCAACGAAGCTGAAAAGAAAGGATACAGTGGTGTTGGAACATACTCAAAAATCAAAGCTGAAGATATAACAAAAGGACTGGGTATTGAAGAACTTGATAATGAAGGAAGGGTCTTAAAAATCAAATATCCTGATTTTATATTGTACAATATATACTTTCCGAACAGCGGAACCAATGGAAAAAGGCTTGATTTCAAAGTTGATTTCTGCAATGCTCTTTTGGATGAACTGAAAAAGTTAAAATCTGAAGGTGAAAACATAATTATCACTGGAGATTATAATATAGCTCACAATCCTATTGATGTGTACAATCCGAAAAATTGTGAAGGAAAATCAGGTTATCTTCCTGAAGAACGTGCATGGCTAGATGAACTTGAAAAAGCAGGGTTTGTTGATACATTTCGATTATTTAATGAAAGTGGAGATAATTTCACCTGGTGGAGTTACAGAACTCGAGCCCGCGAAAGAAACGCCGGATGGAGACTTGACTATTTTTATGTAAACGAAGAGATTAAGGATAATGTTATCTCGGCTGAAATATTGGATGATGTTTATGGTTCCGACCATTGCCCTGTAACTTTGGAAATTGATTTCTAAAAATATAAATATTAATCAAGAATATATATTGTACTGATGATTGGTAGAAATAATGATGACGATAGGGTTGTCTTTTTTGATGTAGATGATACTTTACTGGACACATCTACTTTTGCACAGACTGCAAGAAAAGCAGCTATTGGATTGATGGTTGATAATGGACTTCCTTTAGATAAGGATGAGGCCTATGGTGTTTTAAAGACTATTATTAGAAAAAAAGGATCTAATTATGGCAAACACTTTAATGTACTGACTCAGGTAGTACTGGGACGTGAAGATCCGATGCTTGTTGCTTTAGGCATGATTACCTATCACAACGTGAAAATGGCACTGCTCAAGCCCTTTGCAGAGACTATTGACTCTTTGATTTATCTGAAAAGTCAGGGATACCGTTTGGCAGTAATATCAAATGGTATTACAATTAAGCAATGGGAAAAACTGGTGAGACTTAACATTTACTCCTTTTTTGATGAAGTAATAACTTCTGAAGAAGTAGGTGCAAAAAAACCGGATAAAATTATATATGATGTTGCATTGAGAAAAATGAAAGGTGTTCCTGATAAGTCCGTAATGATAGGAAACAAATTTAGGGAAGATGCTCTGGGTGCAGTCAATGCAGGTATGGGTGCAATATTGGTCAACTCAGATATAACTGAAGAAGACAGGGAATACATTAAAAAAGAACAGCTTGATATTACTATAGCTGAATCGATAGGGGATATAAACACTATTTTATAATTTAAAAGAATGCGTCAAGACTCTGCTGTACTTCACCGACAGCCAGGTCCTGCAAATCTTTTTTTGTGTATCCGAATGTTTCCATAATACGTCCTATTGCAGGTATTATCTGATTATTAATGTAGTATTCCTTATCATAGTCTATGCCTTCACTGTATTCATAGGGTACTGCCCTTTGGCTTATTGAACCTTTTCCCCTTTTGATAATATACTGAACAATAGTCCCTCGGGTTACTTTAACACCGTGGTCCTCGATGATTTGTGCCGCAATAACGTGTGGTCCGACCTGTTTGTATTCGGATAATGGTTTGGTGATTTGGGTGTGAATGATAAGTTCCTTGTTATCAACTTTACCGCTTTTAATGCGTTTTAAAACTTTTTTAATTTCTCTAATAGCTTTATCTGAATCTCCTTCTCTTAATATTGCCATCAGTACAGATTCCTGAGTTTTTTTAACAATAGGTGCCCAGTCTCTTCTAACCAGTTCCAGTCCTTTTGCTATAATTTCTCCGTTTTCAATAACTGCATATCTTTTTTTGCTGACGAAAAATCCTCGCCTGTAGAATCCCTCATATTCAAGCTCCATGCTTTCGGGCAAATTCGCATTAAGATCTTTTATGAACATCTGGGCCTGATGTTTGATTTCATATTCCCGTTCCTGTTGTTCTATACTTTCCCTAATCATTATAATACCTATGTAGTAATTATGTTAATTTACTATTTATATTTTTATGAGTTAGGACAATTTTATTTCCTTGTTTGATAAGTATTGCCTTGAATCATAATTAAATAGTCTTCAAATGCTCTTACAATTGATTTATATTTGTTTTTATACAGATCATTGTTTGAGGATTGATAATTATGAAAACACAAGAATTGATAACAAGTTATGATGAAATAAATGATACATTTGTAAGTAAGATAAAAAATAAAAATGGATTTTATGCAGATTTTGATATATCTGATGGTATAATTTTAGCTATTGATAAAAATAATTTGCCAACATCAATATTTGTTAATAATGCGTCTGATGTCTTTAATGTAGATAAAAATATATTCGATGATTCCGAAATTTTAATTTCCATTGAATGTGATGAAGCTGATATTGACTTTGAAATTTTTGTTGGTTGCAAGAGAATTTATTATGTAAAATCCAATAATGATTTTGAAATTCCTGTTTTCAGATGTATCATGCAAAATTAAATAGTATTTACTATTTTTTTTAATTTTATATTTTTTTTTTAAACACTGATAATTTATTAATCTTATTATTTAAAAGATGTTTAGGTGCGAAAATCGATAAAAGAAGCATTCACCTTCCAGTTTCCACTGCTAGAAACTTAAGCAAAAATTGATTATTTGTTAACACTGTTATATTTTTATTTTAGAAAGTTTTTCAATGTCGTCAAGTTGGTGAATTTTGATTCATAATTTTTTCTCCTTTATTTTACGTTATTTTATGTTTATTATGTTGGTTGA
>CADBPS010000015.1 GCA_902796575.1 uncultured Methanobrevibacter sp.
AATTTCAAAAGGAAGTTCATCGTCAATACAAATGGGCTCACCTTTCTTACCAACTTTTTCATAAAAATGTCCCTTAGTATTTCTGAAGATAAACAATATTAAAATCATGTATTCAAGTGATGAAGAAATTTTAAAGGAATTCATAAATGTCAGAAATTTGAAAAACAGGACTGTTTATGGATATAAAAATGCAATTAAACTTTATACAACTTTCAATGGTATGTCATTAGTTCAACTTTTAAAAGAGGCTGAAGATGATGAGGAAAATGGTATTAGGTGGAAAAATAGAAGACTTAAACAAAGATTAATAAATTTCAGACTTTTTTTACAGGGGAATTATCTTATCAGTACTGTTAAAGTTCATTTTCAAAGAATTTTAACTATCTACAGGCATTTTGAAATTGAAATCCATAATTTGCCTAAGATTAATCTTAAAAATACCAATGAATTAAGGCCAGTAATGTTTGAAGATTTACCTACAAAAGAGATTATTCAAGATGTGCTTAATATTGCTAATCCTATTATGAAAGCTATTATTTTGTTTATCTCCAGCAGTGGATGTGCTCGTCAGGAGACTTTAAATATTACAATTCAAGATTTTATTGATGCTACAAGTGAATATCATGATAGTGATGACATATATGAAATAATAACTATTTTAATTAAAAGAAATGATGTTGTTCCTACTTTTAAACTTAAAAGACAAAAAACAAACAAGTTTTATTTTACTTTTTGCTCTCCAGAGGCGGTTTGTTATATTTTGGATTATTTAATTATTTCAAAAAGAAATTTAAAAAATGAAGATAAATTATTTAAAACAAATTTGGATTATTTAAACAGTTATTTTAAAGAGATTAATGATTCTTTAAATTTGGGTAAAGTTGGAGTGTTTAATCGTTTCAGAAGCCATATGTTAAGAAAATTCCATGCATCTGCATTATATAATCATGAGACAGGTTTAAGTTTGGATGAAATTGATGCACTTCAGGGAAGGGGTAAAGATAATACTCATTCAGCATATTTCATGGAAAATCCAATTAAACTAAAAAAGAAGTATATTAAAGTACTGGATGCTGTATTAATTGGATTATAATTTAAATCAAATTATATCAAATAATTAAATATCATTAATGTATTGAAAAAATTCAGTAGGGGATTATTGTCAATTAGTTTTTGAAATAAAAAATTGTTGATACTAAGAAATCAAAGTGGATTGAAGTAGTTCATTTTTAAGATTTTCAAGTAACAATCAGTTTAATTAATTTAATGCACTATTATTCTATTACTTAGATATTAATTGTGCATTATTATGGTTTGTTATTTCAATAATTTTATGGAATCCATTTTTTTGGTCAATTTTAAACCCTTCATTTTCTTATAAAACTATTTTTTCATTTTTAGTTAAATAGTATTCTATATAAAACTATTTATATTATTTTTATTAAATAGTATTTTATATAAAACAAAAAGGGCATGATAATGTGGTTAACAGGGAGTTATATATGGAAAAAGTTATTAATTTTATTGACAAAGATGTGATAAAAATAATAACTGGCATGCGACGTTGCGGTAAATCTTATTTATTTAAATTAATCATCCAGGAACTTAAAAAAAGAGGGGTTAATGAATCTGACATATTATTGGTGGATTTGGAGTTGCCCAAGTATAATTATATAAAAACAAGGGAAGAATTGGATGAAATCGTTTTAAAATTTATGGATACTCATGACAATAATGTCTATTTATTATTTGACGAAATTCAAAATGTAGCTGACTGGGAGATAAGCATTAACAGTTACTATAAACTGGGTACTACTGACATTTATATTACTGGTTCAAATTCAAAATTAATGTCTAAGGAATTTGCAACATTGCTGACTGGAAGATATATCAGTATAGAAATGTATCCATTTTCTTTTAATGAATTTTTAGAATATAAAAAGGAATTGAATGACTCTCCTTTTATAATAAATGATCTAAACTCGGATTTAGAAAATTATTTTGAAGAGTACAGGCAGTATGGTGGAATTCCACTTACGATTTCTTCGCAAATTGATAAGGAATTAGTACTAAACGGCATTTATTCTTCAATTATATTAAATGATATTGTGGAAAGATATGAAATCAGAAACATTGGTCTTTTTAAGCGGGTTGTAAAGTTTATTATTGAAAATACGGGCAATCTCATATCTGCAAATTCGATATATAATTATCTAAAACAGAAAAAACTTAAAATTACCAAACAGACAGTATACAATTATCTGGAATATTTGGAAAATGCATATATTATTTCTAAGGCAACAAAAGAGGATTTAATTGGTAAAAAGGAGATTATTGGATCTGAAAAATTTTATCTGCTTGACACTGGATTTTATAAGTCTCAGCTTGAGGAAAAGCAGCAGAATATTGGTCATATTCTGGAAAATATTGTATTCATTGAGCTGAAAAGACAGGGATATAAAGTCACCGTTGGAAATATAAATAATTTTGAAGTTGATTTTGTATGCAGAAAGAATAGTCAAAAAATGTATATTCAGGTTTCATATCTGCTGGATAATGAGGAGATTGTTGAAAGGGAATTTGGGCCATTGTTAAAGATTAAAGATAATTATCCAAAATATGTGCTGTCAATGGATAAAATACTCCAACCTCAAAATGGAATCAAACACATGAATCTGATTGATTTTTTAAGAAATTTTGACCATAATGAATTATGATTGAAATCATGTGAATTTTAAATTACTTAATCCTTTTTATTAATGTGTTTAGGAAGTATCAATTTGCCGTTAGAGTCTCTGAGAATGACATGAAAATAGTAGTCGTTTATAAATTCAAGCTCTGGTAAATTAAATTCATTCGTTTCACGCCTCATTCTTCTTATCCCGTACTGATATGTTCCATATACTTGGTTTTTTCAAATATTGCGCAAATATTTTTGTTCCAATGTTGTGGAGTATGATAGTAAACAGTGCTTAATTTTGTTATTGTTGTTGTATTATATGTTATATGTATGTTACTGTTATTTGCGATTCTGGATATTCGGGTATGCTCTTTTTGAATTGGAAATTATGATAACTCAGTTCTTTGGTGGATTCAATCAGATAGTTAAATTTATCAATGATTTATCTATCGCCACTTTTTGATGTTTCAATGGTTGTTACTGATATTGAATCAATTATTTCTGAGAAGATTAGAAAATCTGTTCACTTTGGCATTCCAATAACTGAAGGTTATACATCAACCAAAGAGCCTATGATAGTAAAGACATCAATTATTGGTTTAATTACTTGTTTTTTTTAATTGTCTTAAAGATGGTTTTTATAAATCTTATTTTATGCAAGTTCATTAATTACTCAACTGTTTTTCGCAATTACCGTTGTGTTTTTGTGCGAAGTCGCACTTGAGCAATCTTTATTAATTTAAAGAAACATATTCTATGGTAGTTATTCGTTTGTATGGGAGTGTTATTTTTGACTTCTGAAGTGTTGATTATGACTCCAAGTGCAGTTGCAATGGCTGCAGATAGTGTAGTTACAGTAAATGGGAATAAAACATATGGGGGTGTTAATAAGTTATTCATGTTGTCTAATAATCCTCCAATGTGGATTATGACATATAATAATGCTAACTTTTTGAATTTTCCAATTGAAACTATCATTAAAGATTTCAGATATAGAATTTCTGAAAATAAATTTAATACCATAACAGACTTTAAAGATTCTTTTAATGATTACTTAAATAGTTTATCAGGTGGAAAAGATAAAATAAAATCATTTTCAATTATGGATAAATTCAATGAATTTATTAAACAGTTAAATAAAGATTTAAGCAATTTTCCTATATTTATTAATCAGTTTAATAATGAGACAATTAATATAGATCATGAAAAATATGAACAATTGCTTTTTGAGAATCATGATTTTAAAAATGTATATGATTCTAAAATAAGGGAAATAGCTAATAATATTGAGCACAACAATAGTATTGATTTAGTTGTTTTATTAAAAAGATTAGGGTGTCCGCCAAAATTAATTTTAATGCTGGAACCTACTTTATGGTCACATCAAGCTTTAATTGATGTGTAGTTGATATACTTTCAC
>CADBPS010000016.1 GCA_902796575.1 uncultured Methanobrevibacter sp.
TAATATGCGATATTTGTTTTGTATTTCTGAAACAAATTTGACAAAAAAGTAGTGGATAATTTCTCTACAGTTGCCATCTTCTGTTCGCAATTAATGAAACAAATTTTACTAAAAGTAGTAGATAATTTAAAGTGTGTTATGCAACAATAAATTCAAAAACTGTTCAGAATAATTATAAGCTACATAACTCATATTCACTACTGTTAAATTGTAATATTAACAATAATGCTGTTATGATGGGAATTAAGGAGCAAGCTATATTGCCTTTCAAAAAGTTAATTTTATATGTACTAAATTTTTTAGTACATATTTTATATACTATATTTTATAATATATACTAAAAGTTATATTATATTAGAAACATGGATTTGACAGATTTTACAAATGTACCTCAGGAGTTCCATCTTATGTCAATATATTACATCACTGCTACCAATCAATGAGCAATTGGATGATGATGCAATAAAAATGTATTTTGATAAAAAAATCCAAGCTATAAGTTCTCACTTAATAAATATATTGGCAAGATTATTCTTTAGAGAACAGACAAATCATAATTCTATTGGAAAAGCCACTAATGAGAATTGACATAGCAAATGAATTCAGAATATCCACAGGATTATTAAGCAATTATTTAAACAGTCTCCAAAATCATGGATTAATACATTTAAATATAGATTATATGGGATTTATGAGCCAGTACTAAAAAGATGGTTAGAATTAGAATTTAAAGAAAAAGGAAGATATCCGTATAGGAATATATAATAATTTTTTAAAAGAAGGATAGTCTACTTTTCTTTTAGCTCGGCATTTTTTTCATTTAATTTCTTGATTTCACAGGCCATTTCATCATTTTTTTCATTTAATTTTTTGATTTCACAAGTCAGCTCATTGATTTGTGACTGGAAATTACTGTAATTTTCTTTATTAAGTTTAGACGTGTAAATAGATGATAATAGTGCAGTAATGAGGGCAAATATTAAAATTCCACCAATCATTGTAACTATTCCCAGAATCCTGCCTGAAAGGGTTGCCGGAACAACATCCCCATAGCCTGTGCTGGTCATAGAAACGATAATATACCATACTGCAGTTTGCATGTCATTAATTCCGGAATCAAAGATACAAATCAGTATAGTGACTGTGAAAATAAAAATAATAGCTACAAAGAGTATCTTATCCAAATAAGTTTCCTTTAAAAATTTAGCTATTGTTTTCTTGCTGTTCCTTTGAACTATATACTGTCTGATTAAATGAACCAATTTTATTAATCTTAATGCCCTTAAGAAGATGAAATCAACTGGAAGCATCCCCAAAATGCTTGCGGCATTTTCCTTCATAAAGTGTTTTTTGTTATCCGAATGCATATAACTGTAAATAAATTCTATCCACAGCAGGATACATACAACCAAATCAAAAGTCCTGACAAAAAACATTACGGAAGAATCACCAGGATAAAATAGAATGTAGGCCAATAGCAAAAGGTCTATACTCGTTAAAAAAATCAATAATAGGATAGAATTTGAATGCTGGGGATTTTCCATAAAATTATATCTGAAAAATATTATATTTAAAATAAACTATCCAGGTTCACTCAAATTTTATTAGTAAAAAAATGTTTGAATGAATTGCTAATTTGAAGTTGATTTTATTAAAAGATTAACTTCTAAAAAACGGGTAATATAAACGATGCTCAACATATGGAACCGTTGTAAATATTGTGGATGCTATGGTCATGATTCAATGATATTCTATCTAATGTAACTGCCGTCCTCGGGCAATTAAATGCCTTATGACATTGGGACTAGACTCTGAAAAGCCTAAAAAACAATGAGTTCATCTTTCATTCTCTTTTTTATTTGGCAATACCTTTTTATTTTTCCTGATTTTCAATAGTATTATATACTACAAAATATATAACAATTGTTATGAAAATATAACAATTGTAATAAGGAGAATTTAAATGTGCGAAATTTTTTGTTTTAACTCGGATAAACCAAAACAGGTAAACGAATGTCTGGAATGTTTTTACAATCACTCAGAAAATCATCCTCACGGATGGGGACTTGCCAACATGCAAAATAATAAAGCAATGATTGATAAAGAACCTGTAAAAGCATCATGCAGCCAGCATTTAAAAGACATATTATCCAATCCTGTTGTTGGAAAAAATGTATTTGCACATATCAGATTAGCTACAGTTGGCGAAATAATCTCTCCAAATTGCCATCCATTTACCGAAGCCGATGACAATAACAGATCATGGATGCTGATTCACAACGGAACCATCTTTGATTACCCCGAACTTGACAAATACAAGGATAAGGAAAATGGAGATACAGATTCTGAAAGAATACTGCTTTTTATCATTGACAAAATCAATGAATTCGAAGCAGAAAAAGGCAGCTTATCCACTATCAGGGAACGTTTTAATTTGCTGGATAATCTAATCACGGATTTATCAAAAAACAACAAGGTCAACTTAATGATTTATGACGGGGATTTGACCTACATACACTCCAATATGAAGGATTCACTGTTCTATCTGAAAAATGATGAAGGCTTTTTAATAGCATCCACCCCTTTAACAGATGATGAAAACTGGAAACCTGTTGAACTGAACAAATTATTCGGACTGATTGATGGAAATATAATTTTTGAAGGTAAAAGACATGACAATGAATTCATACTCATTCCGGAGTATGAGAAAGCTATTGAAGAATTTCAGGAATCATTAAGGGACTGATTTGGATGATTTCAAAAGAAAAAATCAGAAAAAGACTGTATAATGAGTTTATCAAACCCACCGGTGAGGATAAAAATTATATCGGTGTTGAAATTGAAATTCCGATTATCAATCTTGACAAAAAAGCAGTTGACTTTAATGTTGTACACAATATTACTGAAAAATTCAAAAATGAATTCGATGATTTTAAATACGACGGTATTGATTATGAGGGCAATGCATTTTCTCTTAAAAATCCGAAAACTTCAGATATTGTCTGCTATGACTGTTCCTACACTAATATAGAATTTGCAATGGGCCGTGAAAAGGATCTCTTTTCAATTGATGAAAGATTCACCAGCTATTATTCATTTACAAAAGAGGCATTCGAGGAGTTTAATCATACATTAACGGGAATGGGAATTAATCCCTACAGGGAATATAACGATAATACTCCAATCCCCTCTGAAAGATATCTGATGCTTTACAATCATCTTAAGACATTTAAAAACTATGAGAATATTCCAATGCATTTTCACAGATACCCCGAATACGGAATGTTTTCATCAGCTTCACAGGTACAGCTTGACGTTACAAAGGAAAATTTGGTAAAAACAATTAATGTTTTTTCAAAAATAGAACCGGTTAAGGCACTTTTATTTTCAAATTCAATAATGTTAGGTAAAAACAATGATTTTACATGTTTCAGAGACATTTTATGGCAGCATTCAACACACGGGATTAATCCCCACAATATTGGAATGTATGATGTTGAATTCAAAAGCCTCAATGACCTGCAGTCCTATCTTGAATCCCTGAATATCTACTGTGTAATGCGAAACGGGGCATATATCAATTTTGCCTCAATGAATCTTCTTGATTACTTTACAAAACAGTCTGTTCAGGGGGAATTATACTGTAATGGAAAGTATAAAAAAACCCATATAAAACCTTCAATTGATGATATCAAATATTTAAGACCATTTAAATTTATCAATTTAACATTCAGAGGCACAGTTGAATTCAGAAGTGTATGCACACAGCCTATTAAAGATTCAATGTGTGTTGCAGCATTTCACCTTGGCCTTAAGGAGAATCTTGACAAAGTGGAGGATTTAATCACTAATGACAATTCAATTTATCAGAGAGGATATACAGCAGGTGAACTTAGAAAACTTTTAATACACAAAGAAATTCCTGCATTTTTTGATGAAAAAGAAATATATGAATTATCAAAAGACATTGTGGATTTGGCTTGCCAAAGTCTTGAAAACAGGGGAATCGGTGAAGAACAATTCTTAAAACCACTCTATGAACGTATCAAAAAACATACAAATCCCGGAAAAGATCTGATTGATTTAATGAATAATAATACTCCAATAGAGAAAATAATTGAAGATTACGGGGAAATATAATGGATTTATCAAAATTAAGCAAACTGACTTCAAAGGAAATCCTTGAAGGATCATTCGGAATAGAATGGGAAAGCTTAAGGGCGCGGGGTGAAGGTGAACTGTCCCTTACACCCCATCCTGAAATTTTCGGTGACAAACTTAAAAATCCCCTGATAACCACGGATTTCTCGGAAAGCCAGATTGAAATTATAACTCCCACATTCAGCACAATAGATGAAGCCTTTGATACATTTTCAGTATTATCGGACTTTGTCAATTCTTCACTTCCAGATGATGAATATTTATGGTTTCAGTCAATTCCATGTATACTTCCATACTGGGACAGGATTCCAATAGCGCAATATCCAAAAGAAGGAAAATCCTCTCAAAAGTATCGTGAAGACCTGGCCCGACGATACGGCGTTAAAAAGCAGATGATTTCAGGTGTTCATTTCAACTTTTCATTTTCTAATAATTTCCTTAAAAAACTCTATGAACTTGACATCTGCAGTCTTGACTTTAAGGAATTTAAAAACAGTGTCTATCTGAAAATAGCCAGAAATTATCTGAGATACTGCTGGTTAGTTATTTATTTAACGGGATGTTCCATAGGTTCCCATAAAACATTTTCCAATGACTGTATTCACCTGATGGATGCAAAAGACTCCTACGGCAGCTATTATTCAACAAAAGGGCCTTCATTTAGAAATGCATCCTGCGGATATAAAAATCTCAAATGTCTCTATCCATCATATGATTCAGTCCGTGAATTTGTAAGGGATATTAATTCATTTATTGAAAACGGAGATCTGTCCGAAGCCAAGGAACTTTATTCACAAATAAGATTAAAACCTAAAAATCCGAAAAATCTGCTGAATTCACTTGAAGAAGACGGAATAGAATATATTGAAATCAGAACTCTTGATATTAATCCATTTTACCAGTGCGGTCTTGTAAAACATGACATGCACTTTCTCCATTTGTTTTTAATTTATCTTCTGATTAAGGAGGAATCGGATTATGCTGACTGGCAGAGGGAAGCAAAAATCAATGAGGAAAAAACAGCGGAATGTGCATATGTAAAATCAATGAGGCTGATTAGAGACGGCCGTGAAGTCACTATAAAAGACTGGGCATCAGATGTTATAAATGAAATTCACGGGATGTGTGAAGTTCTTGGAATCGATGAAAGTAGAACTTTAAAATTAATACTTCACCGTATTTCAAATCCAGATTTAACATATGGAAAAAGACTTTTAAAATTAATTGAAAAGCACGGCTATATCAATACCCATATTATACTTTCCAAAAACAACAAGCGGACAAGTGTCAATAACATGAAAAACGTTGATTTTGAAAAGTACGGAAAATATTTCAATATAGCACTGGCAGGAAAATAACTGCTGACATATATA
>CADBPS010000017.1 GCA_902796575.1 uncultured Methanobrevibacter sp.
AATTGGAACTGCTGCTTCTATTAACTCAAGAACAACTTCTTCACGTGATTCATCAATACGAACCACTTTAGCTCTTTCACCTTTAAACGGACCGGAAATAAGTTCAACAATACTTCCCTTCTGAATAGAGGAAATAATTGGCTCCGGCTTTAAGAATCTTTTAGCTTCATCAAAGGTGATGTTAGTTTTACCTTCAACAACACCTCTTAAATGCTGTACCTTTAAGTTAGGATTTCTCATATCAATTTTGGTTATTGATTCAACCAAAATATATCCTTTTAAAGATTCCGGAACAAGAATTGATAAAATATCAACACCAGGCATCTTAGCTTTACGAGCTAAAAGTCTAGCTACATTCCTTTCCTGACCTGCAGAGGTTTTAAGAGCATATATGGAACTATTAGTATCTTCCATGAAAAATTCACCTATTTTAACATTCTTATTGTTAATAAAATCATATATTAAGTTAAAAGTTATTATAAAAACAATAATATCAAGATAGAAAAAATAACCTTGTACTAAATTTCTATAATAGAAGTATATCTATTATTTATAGTATATAAAGTTTTCAAAAAAAACAGCAATATGAATGAAAAATCAAAATTTTCAGATAAAATACAACTGCCAAAATTATTGAAAAAAAATAAAAAGAGGATTTATAAACCAATTAACTGGCTGATCAAAACAATAACAAATCCAACAATTCCAATTACAAAAACCCCAAGAGCAGTAACTTTTGCAAATTCAATATATTCAGCCTTATCTGGTTTTCTTGATACTTTCAATACTCTTTTACTATCTTTAACAAATTGATCAAAACGTTCTTGTACATTCATTTAAATACCCAAAATAAAAAAATTTAGTAAATTGTAATAAAATAATAACACTAAACATTATGAAGATATTTACTTATAAAGTTTTCGCTAAAATCAAAAAAAAATAAATAAAATTTATTGATTAGAAAATCCCATCAATAAAATCATCAAGCTGGTCGTTAGTGCTTTGAGTTTCAACTTCAGATTCCTCAGAATTATCATTAAAACTCTTTTTAGAACTGCTACCATCAGATTTAATACCTGAAACAACAATAGTTGTTCTAACAGTACTCTGTAACGAGGAATCCAACTGTGCACCCCAAATAATGTTGGCTTCTGGATCCAATTTGTCGGCAACAACCTGAACAATCTTTTCAGATTCATGTAATGTCAGGTCTTCACCGCTGGAAATATTAATCAATGCACCGGTAGCATTTGAAATATCAATATCCAACAATGGACTGCTTAAAGCTTCATGTACTGATTCTAATGCTCTGTCTCCAGAATCAGATTCACCCATACCAATCATTGCCATTCCAGAACCTTCCATTATGCTCTTAATATCAGCGAAATCAAGACTGACAATACCTGGTTTGGTAATCAATTCTGTAATACCTTTAACAGCTCTTCCTAAAATCTCATCAGAAACTAAGAATGCTTTGGTTAATGGCAGATTAGGAGCAACTTCCAACAATTTGTCATTAGGAATAATTATTACAGTATCTGCAGCTTCCTGGAGTTTTTCTAAACCCGCATCAGCATTTTCTCTTCTCCTAATACCTTCAGCTGAAAACGGCATGGTTACAACAGCAACTGTCAATGCACCTAATTTTTTGGCTATTTTAGCAACAATAGGTACAGAACCAGTACCGGTTCCACCTCCCAGACCGCAGGTTACAAATACCATATCTGCACCTTCGAGAGATTCCCTTATTTCATCTTCAGCTTCATCTGCACATTCCTCACCAATGCTTGGATCTCCACCAGCACCTAATCCTCCTGAAGTTTTTCTGCCTAAAAGAATCTTTTCATCAGCCTGACTATAATATAAGTCCTGTGCATCAGTATTGACAGTAATTGTTTTAGCCCCTTCAATACCAATTTCATTCAATCTGGAAACAGTGTTATTTCCAGCACCACCAGCACCAACAACAAATATATTAGTTTTTTTGATTAATCCTAAAAGATCATCATCAACATCTGAAGGAACACGCCTTCGTGAATCTACTTTTTCCATCCTTTCTTCGGATTCTTTGATTGCATCATCTATAAATTTCACAAGTTAACCCCACATAAATACGCATAAAAAAATAACTGTTAATGATTTTGTTTAAACTAATATTTAAATGCAACTATGCGAAAAATAATTAGGAATAAAAACCAGTTAAATGTTAAACAAAAAACATATAATATGTTTAATCCCTAGGCATAGCAATAATTTCATGTATTTTAAGATTAAATAAATCTTTGGCATTAGCCGGAGTTAGAATAACAGCTGTGTCAACACCTGAAGCTCTTCCACCAATAGCTATAATTTCTTTGCCAACAGGAATCATACCTGCATCACTTGCCATGACAGCTATTTCACAGGCAACCTTAACCCCATGGGAAATCATACGTAGAGTATCAGATACAATATCTAAAGGAGCATATCCACCATATTTATTTGTAATGCCTCTGTTTGCACCGCTTAATGCATGCAATCCAATTAAAGTTTTGATTCCTTTTTCTTCAAGATTATTTAACATTTCTTCACTGATATCCAATTTATTTTCACCATTGAATCCTGAATGATGAGTAACATTAGTTATTTTAACATCCTCTCCGATTGCTTCATAAAGTTTTAATGCTGATTTACCTGATGCAGAAGCAATAACAATATTATCAATATTATTTGACATTTCCAATCTTTCTTTAACAGCCTGTATCAATTCGTCAGTATAATCTTCACCTTCTTTTTCAAAGTATGTAATATTCATTTCATCACCTTTTAAATATCATTGCTATTATATATTAGCATGGTTTATTAAATGGTTAACGAAAATATTAAATTTGTAACAAATGGGGACTATATAGTAATTCCAATTGAAACAGGATATATCAAGCCTAACGAGAATTTGGATGTAATAATTGAACCTGCACGTGAAATAATGGAAGATGGAGATTATCTGGTGATTGCAGAAACCCCAATTTCAGTTTCACAGAATCGATTGGTGGATGAATCTAAATACACACCGTCACTCAAAGCCAAAGTGATAACAACAGTGTGGTGCAAGTATATGTGGGGATATTTACTGGGACCCCTTTTAAAAATAAAAAAGAGAACAATAAAAAACCTTCGAAGATTACCTGAAGAAACAAAAGCACATAAAGAAGTTGTCCTACAATTATATGGATTAAAACATGCATTGAAACCTGCATCAGAAGCGGGAATTGATTTGAGCAATGCCCCAGGAAGCTACGTTTCACTCCTTCCGGACAATCCCGAGAAGGTAGCCATCGACATTAAGAAAAAAATCGGAAAAAATATTTGCGTAATGATTATTGATACTGATGCCACATACAGAAAAAAGGACAAATACTTTACAGGACTTCCAATAGCTATTGATGGAATCGAAGCAGATAAAGGAGTTTTCGGCTATGTCAAAGGCCAGTTATATGAAAACATGGGATCAACACCACTTGGATGTAGTGAAAAGATTAGTGTCGAAGAAGCTTTAAAAATAGCAAATATTGCTGAAGATTATCAAAAATCACTGTCAACCGAAATGAAAACAATCCATAGTGTTAAAAAAGTTTTAAACACAGATGAAAAAGAAGTAACAATTGAAGCATTGGACAGTATAACGCACACCCCTGCAGTCATAATAAGAAAAAATTAAGTTTTTATAGTATGAACAACATAAATAATAGCATTATACATAGGGGATAATACATGATAAACAATCGAATAGCTAATGATTTTTTAAGCCAATCCGTAAGTGAAGATGATTTAAAAAATGTCAAGGCGATTATTCAAGCATTACTCGAAGGAAATGAAACTGATGAGGAAATTCATGAAAAAACAGGAATCAAGTTGAATACTGTTAGGAAATTACTCTACAAACTTCATGATGCTTCAATAGCAAATTATAAAAGGAATAAAGACCCTGAAACCCAATGGTTCACATATTCATGGAGCTTTAATGAAAAGGAATACATAGAAAAGATTACAAAATTCTATAATAACCGAATTGAAGAAAGAAAAACACTATTGGATGAGCTTGAAAATAACCTGTACTTTGTATGCTGTATGGATCAAGAACACTTCAAAGGAGATTATGCAGAATCCTCAGAATATGAATTTTATTGCCCGATTTGTGATTATGAATTAGAACCTTATGATTCAAAGAAAGAAAAAAGCCTGTTAAAAAGAAGAATTACTATAGACAAGAAGAATTTCAAGAAACTGATGGATTCCTATAATAAACAAACTGGTAAAAATGGAAATTGAAATTCTTAAAAAAGAGAAAACACCACAAAATGTAATTGAACATTCAATTGCAGTTTGTAAAAAGGCTCTGGACATATCAAAAAATTTTCCAGAGGCAGATAAAGATTTAATTAGAAAAGGAGCATTGCTGCACGATATTGGAAGATCAAAAACACATGGAATTGGACATGCCGTAGAAGGGCGTAAAATAGCTCAAAGATACAATTATCCTCCTGAAGTATTAAACATAATTGAAAGACATATCGGAGCAGGAATTACAGAAGAAGAATCATCACTATTGGGAATACCTGAAAAATCATATGTCCCTATAACTATAGAGGAAAAAATTGTGGCTCATGCCGATAATTTAATAAGCGGAACCGAAGAAGTTGATATCGATTTTGTAATTAAAAAATGGGAATCCCGAATGGAAAATCCTAAAGAGAACATTAAACGATTAATAGAACTTGACAATCTATTAATACAAAAATTTAAGGACGAATAATCATGAAAGTAATATGTTCAAGCGAAGAATCACTATACCGGCCAGAAGCAGTTCGATGGCGACAAAGAATGGAATTGATGAAACCTGTCGGAGACAGTGTTGTGCTGCTGCCGTGCAGTATGAAAAAGCCTTATTCAAATTCAAAATCACACCAGGCATTCAGAAAACTGACACGGTCATTTCAGGAATTAATCGTAACATCCCCTTTCGGAATATGTCCTAGAGAACTTGAAAATACTTTTCCAATTCAGTCTTATGATGTTAGTACAACAGGAAAATGGTCATCAGATGAGATTAATGAAACCGGCAGACTAATTGAAAAATACTGCAGGAATAAAAATGTGGTTGCACATCTTCATGGAGGATATCTTGAGTCCTGTGAAGCCTATTTGGATGATTTTACATTAACCTGCAAAGACGGTAAACCTACATCACCATATTCATTGTATAATTTAAGAATGGAACTTAAAAATCATGCGAAAATTAATAGAAGGGATAAAGTTTTAAATGAACTTCGATCAATAGCTATTTATCAATTTGGTTTGGATGCCGAAGAATTTATCCCAGATAATGTCAAAACCAAGGGAAGATATCATAAGAAAATTATGGTGGATGGAACCCAAATTGCTCTTTTAAATAAAGATACCGGACTTTACAGGTTGAACCTTGCAGGGGGAGAAATTTTAAGGAAATTGGACATTAATATTGTTCATATTGATTTTGATTTAAAGACAAACACCGTTTTTGCACCGGGAATTACAAAAGCAAGCCATAATATTGTTCCAAATGATGAAGTCGCTGTTGTTAGAGATGATACTGTTGTCGGCGTTGGAAAAGCTATATTAACCGGACGTGAAATGGAAAAATGCGAAAATGGAATCGGTGTTAAACTTAAACATCGGTTAAAATAATTTCAAGAAAATAATAATATATAAATATATCAAATATCAACATTATAATACATTAGTTTTAAAAGTGCTAATGATTATTTAAAGGTGAATAAATATGTCAGAAGAATTAGTTAATTCTGTAAGAGATGCAGTTTCTGTTATCAACGACCCTCACATGGGAGTTAGCATTGTTGAAATGGGAATTGTACAAGATATTAGTGTCGATGGTGATGAAGCAAAGATTGTTATTAAACCAACTAATCCTGGTTGTATGAGTGTAACCCGTATTGCTGCTGATGCTAAAACTCAGGCTGAAAAAGTTGAAGGAATATCCAAAGCCATTATTGTTGTCGAAGGACATGTTATGGCAGATTCTATTAATGAAATGATTAATAGATAAACAATTATAACTTCAAGTTAATTAGTTTAACTTGAAATTATATTTCAGTTCTTCACACCAAAACATTTATATATAATTATCACCATATATATTGTTGTTGCATAGGCTAGTGGCACAGCTTGGTTAGCGCGCTCGGCTGATAACCGGGAGGTCATGGGTTCGAATCCCATCTAGCCTACTTTCTAATATTACTGTTTTTTTGAGTTTTACCGTTGTTTTTAACTGATTTTTATATCATTATTAATAAAATGTTATTTTTTTGAATTCAAGTATTTTCATATTTGTTTAAAATCAAAATAAATCATGTAAGCAAGTAGAATATTTTTTTGGATAACAAATAATTTAAATAGTATTTTCAACATATGGTAACCTAAATGTACAAAAATGTTGATTGATGATTAAAATGTGGGAAAAGATTGAGCAAAAATTTAAAAAATATCCTGCACGAACAAGAGTTGCAGAAAAGATGATTGAACTGGGATTATCCTTAAACGATGATGGAAAAATATACTGTGGTAATCTTAAAATAAGTGATAAAGCATTGGCCACAGCAGCAGATGTAGATAGACGTGCAATAAAATCAACAATTGAAATAATAAAAAATGATCCTGAACTCTTCGAATTATTCAACAACATAATCCCTGCAGGGACTCTGCTCAAGAACATAGCAAAAATAGTCAATCTGGGCATAATAGAAATAGAAGTCGGAACATCAAACGAAGGAGTACTTGCAGCTGCAACAGACTTAATATCGAAAAATCAACTGAACATAAGACAGGCCTATGCAGAAGACAATGAAATGCAAGACAATCCTACTCTAACGATAATAACCGAAGAGCCAATAAGCGGCGAACTGATAAATGAATTTATAAAAATAAAAGGAGTTAATAGAGTATCAATCTATTAATTTAAATTTGCCATTCTGGCTTTTTCCATCTCCTTATCTTCTTCTTCAAGAATTTCCAATAATTCTTCCCAAGCTTCTAAAGATTCTTTAGCTGCTTCTTCACTTAGTTTTTCGATAGCATAACCTGCATGGATTAAAACATAATCGCCAATTTCAACATCTGGAAGTAAATCCATTTTGGCTTCCTGTCTTGCACCACCAAAATCGGCATACAGCAAATTTGCATCCTTATCTATCTTAACAATTTGTGCGGGAGCTGCAATACACATACAATTTCATCTCCAAAAAATTAAATTAATAAAGTATCGTATATAAAATATATAATTATTGATTATATAAAATTATCTAAAACGGTGAGTTGATGACAAAGGTAGTAATTGGGTCTGGACCTGCAGGAAGACTGGGATCACTTGAACTTGGAAAATTGAATGAAGATGTAGTATTAATAGAAAAAAATCATATTGCCGGAACCTGTCTGAATGAGGGATGTATGGTTATCTGTGCACTGACTGATATTACAAAATTCATTGATTCAAATAGACGATTTAATGAATACGGATTTATGAAAAGCCAAATAGAAATCAGCTATGATAAAATCACAGAAAAAATAATTGAAACCCAGGAACTACTTAGAAAACTAAATCAGATGGAAAATGAAAGCTTTGGAAATAAAATCATATATGGAGAAGCTAAAATAAACGGGAATGAAGTTGAAGTCAACAACGAAAGCATTGAATATGACAAGCTGCTGGTAGCAACAGGAGCCAGACCATTCATTCCGGATATAAAGGGAAACGAATATGGATTAACAAATAAAGACATTTTAAAAATAGATAAAATACCTGATGAGCTAAATGTCATTGGAGGGGGAGTAATAGCTTGTGAAATAGCTAACATATACTCCACATTAGGCAGTGATGTTAGAATAATAGCTCGAAGTGAATTTTTAAAGGAACTTGATGTTGATGCAAAAAATTATCTTCTAAAACATATTATGAACGATGTTGAAGTAATGGAAAATACTGATATTGTTGAATGCGGAAAAAATAAAGTCATATTGAAATCCGGAAAAGAATTAAGTGGAGTACCTTTTTTTGCAACGGGAAGAGTTCCAAATTCAGAAATTGTTGATAATATTGTTGATATCAATCCCGACAGGACAATAAAAGTTAATGAATTTATGCAAACTTCCTCACAAAACATATATGCTGCAGGAGATGTTACCGGAGGACTGCAGTTAACGCCTATAGCCAGAATGGAAGGTATTTGTGCAGCCAGAAACATGGCAAACTATATGAATAAAATTGAGTACAAATCAGTTCCACAAACAATCAGTTTAAATACTGAAGTCAGTTTTGTTGAAAATGAAGAAATAAAAAGTGACAATATTAAAACCATTGCTATACCTGCTATCGGAGGACCAGGTGCGTTCTGGAAAATACTGGCTGGAGAAACAGGATATGCAAAAGTGGAATTTGATGCTGAAAACAACAAGATTAAAAAAATCAATTCAATATCTCCATCCTCAACAAGTGATGTTGCATACCTGTCTTATCTGATGAGAATGGATTACAATCTGGATGATTATGGTAATTTTCTGGAAATTCATCCTTCAACTGATACCTGCTATAAAATAATTAAAAACATGTGGTTATAACCAATTATTTACTACAATTTTCTATTATATTATTTGCAAGGGTAGTTTTTGTTGATAATGCCATCTCAGAATACTTGTTTGCATTTTCTTTAAGTAAATCATAATTATTAAATGCTTCAACAATTGTTTCATTGATATTATCTACTTCAGTTTCTAAAATCGCACCTTTAAAGGCAGCTTCCATATTATGATATCTGCCCCATTTGACCTTGATTAATGTGACAGCAGGGATTTTACATGCAATAGCTTCTTCAACCATAACTCCATCATCAGTTAAAACTGCCAAATCAACAAAATCGTAAATATGATTTAGCCAGTCAATATATCCCAAATAAATAACTTTGTCTTCATCAATCAAATCAAAATATTCATCCTTTAAGGGATGACCTACAAGAAGTAAATTATAATCATCACTGAATTTTGAAAAACTTGAAACAGCATCAATAGTGCCCTTGAAAATAGATGAACCTGATGAAAAAAGAATGGTTTTTTTGTTTTCATCAAATAAAGGAATTTCTTTAAGTTTTTTAAGTGCAATTTCCGCACTGCCCGAATCAACATTATCATTTAAAGGATAATATGTCCTGTCTACATTTTTTGGAAAGACCTCTTCATTGAATAACTGCAGCTCAGGAAGAATATAACACTGGTTTAGTTTAGGACAGATTTTCAAATCAAGAGGAGTACAGCAAATAGACACGGAAGGTATTCTGGATAATTTAGCACCAACTGAAGCAACAATAGCTCCTCCACCGATGATGCCGACAACAAAATCAACATCAAGCTTTCGAATCAATTTTTTAATCTTAAAAGTAGCTGAAAGCATTTTAAAAGCCGCTTTAATCGCAGATAATTTTGTTGCAGTATGACCTCCCGCCTGAGGTACTGATATTTTATGCCATGTATAACCTTTCTTTTTGAAAAGAATACCTGGAGCAGATTCATCCAATGCTATTTCACATTGAACACCTCTTGATTCCAGTCCATCAATAACATTGTAGCCGATGACTGCATCACCACCTAATCCTCTTCCTGTAATAACAACTAGAGCTCTCATTTAACCACCTTTCCTCAGATAAGGAATTTTCTTATCTGAAACTACGACCTTTGAATATAAAGCATGAGGATTATAAAGAAGTCTTCTGAATCCCAATTTGATTAAGAGATCGTTTTCGACTGTAATTTGCTTATCTCGTAAAATAATTTTACGCAGAAAATCACCTAAACCCCCTCCGGTTAAAACATCCATGACAAAATCACCGAATGTAGGGTTGAATATCCCGAGATTTGTTCTGAAAAATGCTCGAAGTGTATTTCTTCTTACGAAAGCTATTAAAAATACAGTTACAATTGAAAGTAATAGAGTTGACACAAATCCTCCAATTAAATAAAACGATACTCCAAGACATATTGCAAAAACATGATTTCCAACTTCACCAAGCATGATTTTGCCCATGAAATCTAAAGGACAATATGCTAAACATACAACCAGCAGGAGCAGCGGAGTATAAGTAGCAGGAAGTTCATGAACAGGAGCTGTTCCAGCAATAAGCATGCATATGATTGTAATTACAGACATTATTACTGTTACCATTACACATGATCCTGGCTGCATATCCGAGATATTCATCGGCTGGATTAAAAAAGCAATAAGTATTGAAGATAACCCGAAGTCATAGTAAAATCCAACGGCTATTACTAAAATCATCCCAATACCTCGAGATAATTGGCCAATTTCAAGATTAAGGAACTTTAATTTTCGCCTACCTATTATATCATCAATGAATGCAGAAATACCAATGATTAAAACCAAATCCGAGAATTCAGACAATAGGTAAAATGCCAACATAATAAATGGAACTAATCCAACACCGCGAGGAATACCGCCACGTACATTAGGAAATAGATTTCCCAAATAACCTCTTTTACCAAAAAACCTAAATATTGCAGTTGTAACCAATGTACCTAGAGCACATACGATAAAAACAAAAACAAATGCAAAAATCATTCCTGTATACATACCAATTAAATCCTATATTTTCTCAATTATAAGTTATAATGACAATTCTATTTAAATTTCACCATGAAAAATATTCAATCAAGATATTGAATATCGCAAAATAGCAGCAATACCACCTAAACTGGCTAATTGATTGCCTGCTTCATGCTGTGAACTGATAACAATTACATTACCTTTCATATTCTCAACCATTTCCATTAATGAAGTCAAATCATCAGTTGAAATGATTTTATCAAGAACCAATAATTTATCAACAGCACCCATGTTAATAGCTTCCTTCGTCTGTTTTAAACCATAGGTAACTTTGGAAGAATTTTTTGCAATCTCTTCCAGTAAATCATTAACAGCGTGCATTTCCATTGCCACCCTATTTTCTACAGTTAATTTTTCAACAGTTCCCTTTTTTAAAACTTCATGAATCCCTACACGGCCGCCAGTCCCTGTATTTTCAACAACACACTTGGATACAAGTTCCTTATGTTTATCCTTTATATAATCAAAAAGGTCATTTTTGTAAAATCCCGGACCTGAGATAATAATATTTTGAATATCATCAAACTTATTAACCGATTCAATAATCGTTTCATAATATTTTACAATATTTTTGTTCCGGTTTTTATCCAAAATTTGCTTTCCGGAAATGTTGCCCTTAATCGGACCATAATATTCAATTCCAAACTGCCTTATTAATCCCAATGTAGTTAAATCATCTTCAATAGAAACAATAATTGCTGATAATTTTTTTGAAGATTCAATAGCCTGGTTTAATCTATCCAAAGCCCAATTTGACCATTGGTCCTTTTTAATTATTAAAGAATTATTTAATTTAACTTCAAGAGTATGATGTGACCCTAAAGGTATCAAATCCTCGGGACCACTTGTTATAACACCAGTTAACCTCAATTTTCCAGTGAATAAGTGGAAACTAATATTTTCAACATCAATAGATAGATAAAATGTTCTTTTAACACCCCGATCACTTCTCAGTTTGTCGCCGGTATTATCCTGAATACGTCGCGTAGTCTTTGATGAAACATTGTCTCCAAATTCAATGATATGTGAAAGGTGCCATAAATCATCCAATATCTCAGGCATTACTTCAATAGTGCCTTCTTTAGTATCTTGTTCAATAATTTTCATTATGATAAATATTTATATAAACAATGTTTATTAAATTTATGAATATGAAAATCGGGATAATAGGTGGAAGTGACGGATTAGGAAAAACTTTAAATTATTATTTTAGAGATGAATTTGAGGTTGCAATAAGCGGAAGGGACCATGATAAAGGCAGAAAAGTTGCTGATAAACTGGGAGTCAGCTATGTTGAATCCAACAGGGAACTGGCAGGATTGAGCGATATACTTATTGTATCTGTACCTATTCATCATACCTCTGATGTGATAAAGGAAGTCGCTCCATTCATGAGAAAAGGATCACTTATGGTTGATGTTACATCAATCAAGGAAAAACCCCTTAAAGCAATGGAAAAATACCTGCCCCACAATGTGGAATACATTCCAACACACCCTATTTTTGGCCCGAGAACCACAGAACTGGATAATCAGATAATTGTTTTAACAGCTACCAAAAAGGGAAAATGGTACAAAAAAGTATATGACTACCTTGACAGCAAAAACATGGAAATCATCGAAACGACAGCAAAGCATCACGATTATATGATGAGTATTGTCCAGATTCTGACACATTTTTCATTTATTTCCACTGCATCTGCAATGGAAAAACTAAAGGTAGATATAAGTGAAACTGAAAACTATGAAAGCCCAATCTATAATTTGATGATTGATATGATTGCACGTATTGTTTCACAAAATCCTTACTTAACTTATTACATACAATCAATGAATGACAACGGTACAAAAGTCAGAGATGCATTTAGTGATGCGGTCAATGAATTAAAAGAAGCTATAGAATCTGATAATGGAGAAAAATTTGTTGAAATAGCTATTAATGCTACTAAAAATATGGGAGATATTCAGAATGCATTAGGCAGAAGTGACAAAGCTATTCAAAGCCTTAATCATGAATTTATTTTACTGAATAATTCTATCGGACATGAAATCGGACTGAGACACATTTATTCTGGAAAAGTCCATATTGGAGTTCTCGAAAAGATTGATGATAAAACTGCAGTTCTGGATAATGGAACCCGACTAAGAATTGCAAATATCGAAATTTTAAATGATGATGAAATGTACCAGTGGAAACTGGAAAACATCCCTCAGAAAAAATATAATGTAAGCTGTGTCTTCAGCGACAATGTTGTTCCGAATATTATTGTTGAAACATTGGAACAGGTCGAGGATGTTACAAAAGTGTTTTTGTCAGACATTTATTGTGGTCATCAGATTGAAGATGGTTTTAAAAGCCTGACTTTTGAAGTAAATGTGCTTTCAAAGGAAGCATTTGATAATGTTAAAAATATTTTAACCGGATTTGGAGGAGTTTTAAGATAATATTTTTCAGCCAAAAACACAATATATTTTTAAAAAATATACAGATTTCAGTTATTACCCAATATTGAAATTATCATCACTAATTTTATATTTAAATGGTTTTAAATAGATAATATATTAAAAAAAATCCATAATAACTCTTTTTTAATTTAAATAATGATTTTAACCAAATTTTTTGATAATATGAAAAATGTTTTATAATATACGAACAAATATTAAAGTAATAAAAAGTAATTAAATTTTAAAAACAGATATAAATAATTTATATAACTAAAAAAAATAAATTAAATAATAAAAATATTTAATTAATTAAATAAAAAATAAATATCTAATATAAATTAAAATAAATACTATACAGTCAAGTTTGAAAAAAAATTATAACCGAAACATTTATATAGTAAAACATACACACTATATTTGTCAAGTTAAATGGCACGGTTACAAAAAAGTAATCGAAAAATTCACATCATAATTACAAGGAGATGATAGCTATGACTCAAAATGAAATGACATTAAAAGTCGCAGAATCCCTTTCACAAAGAGAAATTGGACAGGGGATTGCAAGAATCGATCCCAATGTAATGTCCGAATTAGGATTGAATGAAAAAGATATTATTGAAATCAATGGTGATAAAAAAACAGCAGCCATTGTATTGCCTTCACAGACAGACATCGGATTAAATGTCATAAGAATTGATGGTTTAATCCGTAAAAATTCAGGTGCAACAATCGGTGGAGAAGTAAAGATTAAAAAGGCAAAGGCAGTTGAAGCAAAAAAAGTAGTACTTGCACCAACTGAAGATAATATAAGAGTACAGGGAGATGTACGCGGACTGTTTATGGGAAAAGTAATGGTCAAAGGAGACATAATCGGGTCACAAATCAGAGCTCCAAGATCAAACAGGTCATTCAACAGCATATTCGATGACTTTATGGACATTACTCCAACCATGAGGGAAATCAGATTCGCAGTACTGTCAACACAACCTGGAGGAATAACCGTTGTAGGTCAAAATACAGAAGTTGAACTCCACGAATCTCCGGTAGATGTAAGCAAACTTGAGGGAGTAAGCAATCTTGTAGATGTAAGTTACGAGGACATAGGCGGTCTTAAAGAGGAAGTTAAAAAAGTAAGAGAAATGATTGAAATTCCACTTAAAAGACCGGAATTATTTGAAAAATTGGGAATAGCACCTCCAAAAGGAGTATTAATGCATGGTCCACCAGGAACCGGAAAAACATTACTTGCAAAAGCAGTAGCAAGTGAAAGTGATGCACACTTCATCCTAATCAACGGTCCTGAAATCATGAGCAAATACGTCGGAGGATCAGAAGAAAACCTAAGAGAATACTTCGAAGAAGCTGAAGCAAACTCCCCATCAATCATATTCATTGATGAACTAGATGCAATAGCTCCAAAAAGAGAAGAAACAAATGGGGAAACTGAAAGAAGAACAGTTGCACAGCTTTTAACATTAATGGATGGTCTTAAATCAAGAGGACAGGTTGTTGTAATTGGAGCAACAAACAGACCGGATTCATTAGATCCTGCACTCAGAAGACCTGGAAGATTTGACCGTGAAATAGAAATCGGTGTTCCGGATGCAGAAGAAAGGGAAGAAGTACTGCAAATTCACACAAGAAACATGCCGATTGAAGAGGATGTTGATTTGAAAAAGCTGGCAAATACAACACACGGATTTGTAGGAGCAGATCTGGAATCATTATGTAAAGAATCTGCAATGAGAGTAGTTAGAAGAATACTGCCGGAAATCAAAAATGACGATGAAGAAATTCCAGAAGAAGTTCTCAAAAAAATCATTGTAACAAAAGAAGATTTCAAATCCGCGTTAAAAGAAATACAACCTTCTGCACTTAGAGAAGTACTGGTACAAGTCCCGGATGTAAAATGGGATGATGTAGGTGGATTGGATGAAGCCAAACAGGAACTGCAGGAAGCTGTCGAATGGCCTTTAAAATATCCTGACACATTCCAAAAACTAGGGGTCAGACCTCCAAAAGGAACCCTGCTTTATGGTATTCCAGGTACTGGAAAAACATTACTTGCAAAAGCGGTAGCACATGAAAGTGAAGCAAATTTCATTTCAATCAAAGGTCCTGAGTTACTGTCAAAATGGGTTGGAGAATCTGAAAAAGGTGTCAGGGAAGTATTTAGAAAAGCAAAACAAACTGCACCTACAGTAATCTTTTTCGATGAAATCGATTCCATAGCAAGTACAAGAAGTGGAAACGATGGAGATAGTGGCGTTACAAAAAGAGTGGTTAATCAGCTATTAACTGAAATGGACGGGTTAGAAGAACTTGAAGATGTAGCAATCATTGCAGCAACAAACAGGCCGGATATTATTGATCCTGGTCTGATGAGACCTGGAAGATTTGACAGACATATCAAAGTTGATACCCCATCGGAAGAAGCAAGACTTGAAATATTTAAAGTTCACACTAAAAATATGCCTCTTGCAGAAGATGTTGACCTTAAAAAATTGGCTAAAAATACCGAAGGATATGTTGGAGCAGATATAGAATCCGTATGCCGTGAAGCAGCAATGCTTACATTAAGGAATAATATTGAAGCTTCAGAAATTCCAAATGAGTATTTCAAAGAAGCTATTGAAAAGGTGAAGCCTGCAAATAGCGAAGAAGAACAGTTAGTTCAATATATGTAAGGAAGAAACAACACCATTTCTTCCTTTTTCCTCCTTTATTCAATAAAATGACCTCACATTTGATGTTACTTCAGGATATTTTATTCTAGTTTTAACTCTTTTTATACACAATATTTATATAATAAATCAACATATTATATACTTGTATCAATTTTAATAGGAGGTTAAATATTGATTAAGAAGAGTATAATTTTACTAAGTTTATTAATAATCGGATTATTGGCCATTTCAAGTATTGGTGCTTGTGAAATAGCTGATGAAACAGATAGATTAAGTATTAGTGAAAATAACAATTTAGTAATTGATGAAGACGATAACATCGATAATACATATAATTCAAACGAATTAGGAGATACATACGATGAATATGATAATGAACCCGCAGGCTATAAAGTTGCTTTTTTCAATGATACGTCAGTTGTTAATTTAAATTCGGATAAAATAAAATGGGATGTTAAAAATTTAACTGAAAGCATATATTACCCAGAATATAATGAAACAATAGTTTATAATGTATCATTATCCACTTTTAGACTTAATAATACAGAATATACGGTTGAACATTATCTTCCAACAACCGGACAGTATGGAGATTACGTATATGTAAAATTTAATCCGGACGAATACAACTGTCACGATGGAATCCTCTACAAAACAGTCGGCAATAATATTGTAGAAGTTATTGCACCGCTCGAGTACCATATTTTTGATGGAGAATACTACAAAATAGTTGGCATACTGAGCGAAACTTATGAATTAGATAATTACATAGACTGCTCCATTATCAACAACAAATGTTATAAGTTTGTAGGATCCATATCCCCATACGTTGCAGATTTCTTCTACAATGCTACCGAAGGCAAAGACTATGATATCATCAACGGCGAATATTATACATTGGATGGAGACGCTATTGAAACTTTCGCCAAGAAATATTTTGACGAAGATGAAGGCAATGATACTGTGATTAACGGAGTTTACCTAACCTCTTTTGATGGAGTATACTATTATCATCATGCCACAAGATACAGTATCGCACCATATGATTATATCAGAATTAACGACACATTTTACAAATTGTTGTTAGGTGAAGGAAAATACAATACAACTGAAGAATATGGTGGTGTAGCATATAACGTAACAAAAAATAACGAGTATACAATTCTCAATAAACAATTGTACAATATAACAAATGGAGCTATTGATTCAATAGTTAATTTAACAGATGACGGAAATGATAATATAGTTATCAAAGCACAGGATGTAACAAAATATTATGGCGGAGATGAAAAATTCACCGCAACAATACTGAAAAATGGAAAGCCTGTTACTGAGGGATACGCATATATCACCATCAATAATATGGAATATAAGAGAACCATTAAAGAAACAGGACAAATATCATTAAATTTAAATTTAAACAGCGGACAATATAATGTAACAACAAAATACAAAAATGTTACAGAAATTTCATTAGTAACGATTAAAGAAACAATTGCATCACAGAATATTACCAAATATTTCAAAAATGACACCCAGTATTATGCAACATTCTATGACAGTGAAGGCAAACTGCTGAAAAACAGGAGTGTGAAATTCAATGTTAACGGAGTTTATTACACCCGCCAAACCAATGATAAAGGTGTTGCCCGCATGAACATTAATCTTATTCCTAGCGAATACATCATAACTGCAACCAATCCCTCAACCAAAGAAGAATATTCCTCCATAATAACAGTTCTATCCACAATTTCAGAAAACAGTGATTTAACAAAATACTACAAAAATGACTCCCAGTATCGTGTTAGACTGCTTAATCATGAAGGTAAACATGTAGATAAAGGTGTTAAAGTTAAATTCAACATTAACGGAATATTTTACACAAGAAGCAGTGATGCTGATGGCTATGCAAAACTTAATATTAATCTTGTTCCGGGAGATTATGTGATTACTGCAGATTATGAAGGTTTAATGGTATCAAATAACATTAAAGTATTGCCTGTACTGTCTGCAGAAAATTTAAATATGAATTATCATGACGGGTCCAAATTTGCAGTAACACTCCTTGATGGAAAAGGCAATCAATATGAAAACCAAAATGTAACATTCAATATAAATGGAGTATTTTATACAAGAATTACGGATGTTAACGGGCAGGCAAAATTAAACATTAACTTACCCCAGGGAAACTACACCATAACAAGTTCCTATGACGGCTCAAATATCGCAAATAAAATTGTAATCGGTCCCGAGAAGGCACAGCCAGATAACAAAAATCCCCTAGCTACTGGAGTAACTGTAGAAATAGATGAATATGACAAAAAAATAGATCAAACAAATGGAACATATGTTACTGAGGCATTTGTTTGCAAAAATTCAACAACCGTTTGTGAAATACAGCTTAACAATACCAAAACATATCCCGATGATTTAGGAGCTCTTGGTCAGGTTAAAAAATCATATTATGAAACAAGAATATATTCAAATATGACCGGAATATGGGGCTGGAGCGACTGGGATGACGGATATAACAGCAGCGGCTTTGATATTCACAGATATGAGTACCCGGCAACTGATTTTGAAATCACTAAAATAGCTGTAAGGACAATTGACGGATTAAGTGATGATGGATATTCATTCTATGCCGATTGCGAAATAGCTCCCGAACATGATTCAATGGGCATAACAAAAAAATATGCAATTGAAAATGGAATGCATTATCTTCCGGAACAGGCTATGGGAGAATATACCGGAAGATATCTTATGTATGATTCACAAAGAGGAATCATATACGATTAAAATAAGTTTTGATTAAATGGAATAGCTCATTCTATTCCATTATCTTTTAAATATAAATATTTCTTAAAAATTTCACATACGAGGAAGAATCTCATAACTAGGCCTTATTCTTCTGCAGAAATATTGTGCTTTGTACTCAATGAAAGGAAACTTAACGCCATCAACACCATATTTGGGGTTGAATCCGAAAATATTAACATATTCGAGTATGTCATCCCGTTCATTTTTTAATTCCGAAGTTACCTCAAATAATGCTTTTGTATCATCAATGGCTCTGTGAAAATTGACCTCTTCAATTCCATAATAATGAACCGCATCAATTAATTTATGAGGATACTCTTTTCTATCCTTTAAAACAGAATAAGTATCTAGCCAATTACAATTAGACACAATATCATCAGCTTCATCGGGAAAATGTCTTTTCAAAAGATTATAGACAAATGACAAATCGAAATGAGCATTATGTGCAATCATTAAAGTGGATTCTTTTAACCTTTCCTTTAAATCCCGAGCAATAACACTTTCTTCAACACCCTCATTTTCAAGCATTTCATCCGTAATTCCAGTTATTTCAGTAATTCTAGAGGGAAGAGGATTGTTAATCTTAACAAACTTATCGTACTCCTCAATCACAATATCATCTTCAACAGTGAGCATTGCAAGTTCAATGATTCTTGAATTTATAAAGTCCAGACCAGTGGTTTCCGTATCAAAAAATATAATCTTAATTTGAATACCTCCAAAAACGAATCTCTACAACAATATATTGAATTTGTTTAATTTAATTCTTGTGCAAAGTTTAGCATCAGAATAGCTAATTCAAATTTGAAACAATTGATAAATCAGTATTATACATTCCATCGTTAAGCAAACAAATAATATCTATGAAAGTAAAATATAACAATAGTTAAAATTATTAAGTGGGATTGAAATGAGTAAAGATTACCATGTCATTGAAACATTAGGGAGAACAAAAGTGGTTATAGAAAATGGCGAAGTAACATCCGTTGGGGAATCAATGGTCGATTATTGTCCAATTTTTGATAAAATAGATGATGCCAAACATTTAACTCCGGAATTTATAAAGTGGAATATTGAAAAAAGGATTCGGGAATTTGGAATGTGTACTCCCGAAAGAGTTGTTGAAATGGATGATTTTTTGAGTTTTGGAATTTCCGAGATTCTAAAGACAAATGTGGAGTTAGGTTTAATAGACTGTGTGGTTGGTGTCTGTGACGGTGTTGGAACATTGCTGATGACCGATCCAAAAATTATCCAGGGCGTAGGAGGCAGAGTATCAGCACTTGTCAGTACAACACCATATCCCAATGTCATTGAAAAAGTAGGAATTGAAAATGTGGTTAACCCAAAAACTGCTGAATTAAATCCGATTAAAGGATTGGAAATGGCTGTTGAAAGAGGATTTAAAAATATTGGAATTACAATTTTAGCAGACAAAATAATAGAAGAAATAGCTAATTATCCTTTGCCGGATGATGTAAACACATATATTTTTGTTGCACATACCACCAATGCCAGCTTGGAAGAAATAGAAATTGCTTTTAAATACTGTGATGTTATTACTGCATGTGCTTCATGTAATGTCAGGGAGTATGCTGAAAAGGAAAAGATTTATTATTCCGGATCTAAAGTACCAATTTTTGCAGTAACCAAAAAAGGAAGGGAATTTTTAGATAACAGACTTGAAAAAATTGGAAAAGAAATGACAAGCAACAATTATCCAATGAATAAAGATAAACACCCAAATCCACTGGTTTAAATGCCTTATTATAAAAAGATATAAAGACATTGAGAAATTATATGGTCTATTACTTATGTTGTTAGCATTTTGCGATATTATTCCTGGACTATTAATTCATTTGAATTAGAACCCTTTAAAAAAAGAAATAAAAAGTTAAAAAAAACATATCAAGTTTTCTGGAAGGTAATGAGGTACATATTCATTAAAGCAATGATGAGATATGTAAATAAAATAATTAAATACTTTAACAAATAGAGTTATAATATTGTAAAAGTTAATTTAAATGAGGGAAAAAATTGACTCAGAAAAGTGAAGCGGTAAACGGTAATATCACAGCCGAAATGGAAAGTGTTTCAAAAAATGAAAATATTGATGTTAATAAGTTAGCCAGATTAATAGCTGATGGAAAAGTAGTTATTCCAAAAAATATTAACAGTAACGTTAAAGCTTGTGGTATTGGAGAAGGTCTTTCAACCAAAATCAATGCAAATATAGGATCTTCAAGTAAAATTGATGATTTGGATTTGGAAATTAACAAGGCCAAATTAGCTGTTGAATATGGTGCAGATGCAATTATGGATTTATCAACAGGTTCTGACCTGAAATTATTTAGAAAAAAAATAATGGACTCAACTGATGTTATTATCGGAACGGTTCCTATCTATGAAGCAGGTGTGGATACATTAAGTAAAAATAAAGAAATAATTGATATGGATCCTGATGATATTTTTAAGACAATTGAAACTCAGGCACGTGAAGGTGTGGATTTTATGACCCTTCACTGTGGTATAACAAAGGATTTAGTTTCAAAACTTGAAAAACAGAAGCGAATGATGGGAATTGTCAGTCGCGGAGGTACATTTATGGCATCCTGGATAAAGCACAATGATGCTGAAAATCCTTTGTATGAAAATTACGATTATCTCCTGGAACTTTCATATGAATACGACATAACATTGTCCCTTGGTGACGGACTTAGACCTGGCTGTTTGGCTGATGCCAGTGATATTCCACAGATTCAGGAACTGGTTAATCTGGGAGGACTTGTCAAACGGGCACAGGATGCAAATGTTCAGGTTATGGTCGAAGGTCCGGGCCACATGCCTTTAAATCAAATCAGGGCAAATATGGAAATTCAAAAAACAATTTGTTATAATGCTCCATTTTATGTTCTTGGACCATTAGTTACTGATTTGGCTCCTGGATATGACCACATAACATCTGCGATTGGTGGAGCAATAGCTGCAAGCAGCGGAGCCAATTTTTTATGTTATGTAACCCCTGCAGAGCATTTATCACTCCCTTCACTGGAAGACGTTAAAGAGGGAGTTATTGCATCAAAAATAGCTGCTGAAGCCGCTGATGTTGCACGGGGACTTCCGCAGGCATGGGCAAAAGAACGTAAAATGGCTGATGCAAGAAAAAGATTTGACTGGGACACTCAATTTAATCTGGCATTCGATAAGTCAAAACCAAGACAGTACCGTGAAAAATGCGAACTGGATGATGATGAGATGTGTGCAATGTGCGGAGAATACTGTGCTGTGAAAATAGCCAAAGGTGATTTTTAATGAAATATCAGGAACTGGTTGATATATACTCAGCACTTGAAGCTACAACAAAGAGACTGGAAAAAACCAGCATAATTGCAGAATATCTTAAAAAACTGGATGAAGATACAATAGGAAAAGTAGGATTATTACTTCGGGGAGGAGTTTTTCCGGCATGGAGTTCTGAAGAAATCGGTATTGGAACAAAATTAGTTGAAAGAGCAGTAGCAGAAGCTGTTGGAACAACACAATCCAAAGTTGAAGATGCTGTTCGCGACAATGGGGATATCGGTCTTGCATGTATTGAACTTTATTCCAAAAAAAGTCAAACCACATTCTTTTCACAGCCTTTAACTATCGATTTCGTTTTCAAAAGTCTGCAGAAATTGTCAAAAATTACCGGTTCAAAATCAACCAATAGAAAAATATCAATTTTACTGGAACTGTTATCACAGGCATCGGCTAGCGAAGCCAAATATTTAACCCGAACAATCACTGAAGAGTTACGGATTGGTGTTGGTGACGGTGTTGTCAGGGACGGAATAGCTCAGGCATTCAATATTGACAAAAAAATTGTTGAAAGGGCACAGATGCTGACCAATGATTTTTCTGTTGTTGCAAGAACAGCACTTCTTGAAGGAGAGGAAGGTTTGTCCAAACTTAATTTAACACCTGGAACTCCTGTAAAACCAATGCTGGCACAGCTGTCTCCACCTGTAGCTGAAATTATTCCTGAAATGGGAACAGCTATTTGTGAAACAAAGTATGACGGAATAAGACTTCAGGTTCACAGGAACGGAGATGAAATAAATATATTCACCAGAAGACTGGAGAATATTACTCACGCTTTACCCGAAATTGTTGATTTATTTAATGAACACCTGCCGCATGAGGATTATATTGTTGAAGGGGAAGTAATAGCTACCCGTGACGGAAAACCTCTCCCGTTCCAGAATATTCTTCACAGAGTAAGGCGAAAATATAATGTTGAAGAGGCAATGGAAAATGTTCCTTTAAAATTATTCCTGTTCGATGTTTTATATTATGAAATACCAATGATTGATAACCCCTTAATTGAGAGAAGACAAACTCTTGAGGAAATTGTTGATACATCAGTTGACGAAATGAATTTAAGCACAATGATTATTGCAACACAGGACAATATCCCCGAGGTTGAGGAATTGTTTGAAACATCAATTTCAGCACAACATGAAGGTATTATGATTAAAGATGCATCACAGCCATACATTCCAGGCATTAGAGGTAAGAAAATGCTTAAATACAAAGCGGAACCTGAAACCCTTGATATGATTATCGTTGGGGGAACTTACGGTATCGGTAAAAGAGGAGATTTCATCGGATCTTATCTTGTCGCTTTAAGGGATGAGAATGATGATTTTAAGACTGTTGCCTATGCCGCCACAGGCCTTGACGATGCAACACTGGAATATCTGACCGGAAAAATGAAGGAAATAGAAATTTCAACAAAAGGCCGTGAGATTGTTGTTGAACCAAAAATCGTTTTGGAAATAGCATTTTCAGAAATTGTTGAAAGTCCCGAATATGAAACCGGATATTCACTGAGATTTCCGGTTGTCAAAAATATCCGGAAAGATAAGGGACCGGGTGATGTGGATACTGTTGAAAGATTGCTTTCAATGTATGAGTCACGCTGAATTTTTACAGATTACCGCAATTTTACACATCACCACACCATTACCGTTTAAAATACTGTCCCATTTAAATACATAAAAAAGATATTGGATTTTATGGAAATTACAGATGATAAATTATTAAAAATAGCTTTAGTAACTTCACTTATAGGATTAATCGGATTAATAATTTTTACTCCATCAATCGAGGTTAAAGAAGTAAAAATTGAAGATATAAACCGTGGAATGATTGATGAAGAAGTAAGTATTAACTGTGTTGTCAGCGATGTTAAATCTTCAAGCAGCGGGAGCAGCTATTTCATAACAATAAATGATGGAACAGGCCAGATGAATTTAATTATTTTTGAAAGTCAGTTGTCACAGATGCAGAGCAACAGTTTGGATATTGAGGATTTCAAAAACAAAAAAGTTAATGTTGTCGGGAAAATAACCGAATATAACAATGAAATGGAAATTATCCTTTCAAGTGGAGACAGTATCAAAATCTTGAACAAATAATTATTTATTGGTAGAAAACAAAAAATAGAAAATAATATACAAATTCAATAGGAATTAATAAAATGTCTAATAAAAAGAGATTATTCGGAACATTTGGTGCTAGGAGAACTGCAAATGATGTTTTAACCCCTGAATTTGCAACCAGACTTGCTGCATGTTATGGAACCCAGATTCAAGGTACTGTTGCCGTTGGAGGAGATACAAGAACTTCCAGCCCAATGTTAATTGAAGCAGTAAAAGCTGGACTTTTATCATCAGGATGTGATGTTGTGGATTTAGGAATACTGCCGACTCCGGGAGTTCAGTATGCAGTCCGCAAGTATTATGATGGTGGAGTAATGGTTACCGCATCACACAATCCTCCAAAATACAACGGTATTAAATTTTTAGATGAAAATGGTATTGGAATTCCTGAAGATATGGAACTTGCAATTGAAGAATTGTATTTTGACAAGGAACCTAAAAGAGCCGAATGGCATGAAATTGGTCAGGTATACACTAATGATACAATTATAGATGAATATGTTGATGAAGCTATTTCAAAGGTTGATGCAGAAGCTATTCGGGAAGCCAACTTAAAGGTTGTAGTTGACTGCGGCAGCGGAGCAGGTTCCTACACAGCCCCATATTTAATTCGCAAATTAGGCTGTGACGTAACTACACTTAACTGTCAGGCCGACGGATTTTTCCCTGGCCGTGACCCTGAACCGATTGAAGAAAACCTCAGCGAACTGATCAGTGTTGTCAAGCAGTTAAATGCAGATATTGGGCTTGCACATGATGGAGATGCAGATAGAACCATTTGTATAGATGAAAAAGGAAATTTTGTTTTAGGTGATAAAACATTTACCCTTGTTGAAAAGCAGATGCTTAAGGAGAATAATGGAGGCATTATCGTTACTACAGTTGCAACTTCACAGGCCATTTATGATATTGCAGATGAATATAACGGTGAAGTAATAGCTACTGCAGTTGGAGATTTACTGGTTGCCCGCGAACTACATGAAAAAGACGGTTTATTTGGCGGTGAAGAAAACGGAGGTTTAATATTTCCGGACTTTGTTTACGGAAGAGATGCCATTATGACAGTAGCCAAGATTTTAGAAATATTAGCTGTTGAAAAAAAGGCATTATCCGAGCTGGTAGAGGAACTTCCTAAATATTATGCCTGCAAACTAAAAGTTGAATGCAGCGATGATCAAAAACAGATGGTTATGGACAATATTGCCGAAGAAATTAAAGCCACTACCGACTTTGAACTGGATTTAACTGATGGTGTTAAAATCCTAAAGGATGACGGATGGACTATCATCAGACCTTCAGGTACTGAACCGATATTCAGATGTTTTGCTGAAAGTGACTCTCAGGAAAAGGCTGATGAAATGGCCAACTGGGGAATCGGTCTGATAGAAAAATACAAAAACTAAAAATTGGAGTTACTTTCACTCCAATATTTTTTAATTTATGAGTAATTAAAATGCATGTATCATTAATTACACTACTGATTTTTAATTGAAAATATAAAATATTTAATCCACACCAAAAACAATATCAAAAATAACTGGACGATATACATTATAAATTATCTAAACATTCTTCTTTCAGGAAAAATGCATCTTCATTGTCCGGATTTCTTAAAAGCACCTTATTGAAACTGTCAACAGCTTCTTCAAATTTACCTAATTCCATTAAAACAACGCCTTTATTTAATAGAAAATCAATATTATAGTTTTCCAAAGAAATAGCTTTATTGAAACATTCCAAAGCATCATCAAGTTTACCTAAATCGATATAAGCATTACCCATACGGTTGATTGCATTGGCATCCATTTCCGAATCATCCAGACAGACTTCAACGGCACGGTCAAAAGATTCAATAGCTTCCTCTAATCTGCCCATCTCAGTTAACAGGTTTCCTCTTGAATTCCATACTTCGGGATTTTCACTGTCTATTTCAATCAGTTTATTATAGACACGTAATGCCTTGTCGTACTCGCCCAGTACTTCAAGGATAAAACCTCTCCAATAGAGAATAATCGGACTGAACGGAGCATAATTATAAGCAATAGTACTTACTTTAAACGCATCAGACGGTCTGCCGCAGTTCAAAAGGGCAATAGCTTTGTTGTTTAAAATATATTCATTATCAGGTTCAATTTCAAGTGCCCTGTCATAACATTCAATTGCATCATCAAACTGGCCTAAACGGGAAAGATTATCTCCCTGTTTATTTAAAAGATACACATCATGAGGGTCTATTCTTAAGGCAGCATCATAGCATAAAGTTGATTTGTCAAATTTACCGCTGTCAAAGAAAATGTCTGCTCTTTTGGTAATCATTGCCTTTTCATCAATTTTATCTCCTTTCCAGTCATTAATATCAAGTTTTTCAAAATAGATAATTTGGAACTGGTCGGATGAATCGACTCTTCCGTTATACATTTTCTTAAATTCTTTCAGCATTTCCTTGGAGTCTTTAAATCCTTCTTCACGGGCCACATCATCATTGCCCATAATATCTTCAAATGAAATGTCTTCAACATCAGTGACAATAGCTTCGAAAATCTTCATTTTTTCCTTTGAAACTAAATTCCAATAGCAATATAATCTGTCACCTTTTTTAAGAGGATTTTTCCAAAGCTTGCGTATTGTTCTTCTTTTTTTACCAGTGATAACACCAATATCATTACTTGAAAATGATATGATAGGCATTCCCTTTTAACCTCCGTCCAATAGTAATTAAATGATTTCTTCTCCAAATTCCGCTGTTTTAAGTTTGACTACACCATTAAAATACGGTTTGATAAATTCAGCTATTTCTCGCAATTCCAGCGGATTCGGCACTTCAACTTTTTCCAGTTTCAGATCCAAAACGTTTTTATTTCTGAACTGCTGAATGGTATAAATGTCGCCTTCAGCATTATTTACAATGTTGTAAATATCTTCTTTAGTGTGTAATGTCGGAACATATGTTGTTCTAAGTTCCAGATTAACATTAGAATCATTATTAAGTAGCTGCATTGATTTTTTAACCTGCGGTCCAATGTTTGCTCCCGTGATATGACCATACTTATCGAAAGGCGCTTTAACATCCAATGAGACAAAATCCAGTAATTCAAGTTCCAATAACTTTTCGATTTTATCCGGATAAATTCCACTTGTATCTAATTTGGTTTTAAGATTAATGCTTTTGACATATTCAAATATTTCGATTAAAGCATCAAGCTGCATTAATGGCTCTCCACCTGAAACAACAACTGCATCAATGAAATCACAGGCATTATCTATTTCCGATTTGACTTCATCAAAACTTTTTTCAGTATTATCTTCAATAAGCTCTACATTATGGCAATATCTGCAGGCCAGAGGACATCTTGACATGAAGAGTACCAGAGACATGTTTCCATGAAATTCAACCGAAGAGATTAATGTTCCCCCAAGATACATCAGTCCACTACCTCATGAACAATGTCAATGAATTTCCTGTTGTCTTCCATTGTACATATACTGATTCTTATCCAGTATTCATCCAGTCCTTTAAAGGAAGTACAGTCTCTTACAATAACGCCTCTTTTCATGAATTCATATGCAATTTCACTGGCAGTGTATCCTGTATCCTTAACGCCAATTAAAATAAAATTTGATTTGGACGGAAATACATTTAATGAATCTATTTTGGATAATTCTCCAATAAGATACTCTCTGCTTTCAATTCCGTCTTCAATAGATCTTGCAATATATTCCTTATCTTTGAAAGTGTTAATAGCTGCAGCATATGACAGTCTTGTAAGGGAAAAAACAGGTTTAATCCTGTGCATATATTCAATAATTTCTGCACATGCAAGGCCGTAGCCGATTCTCATTCCTGCAAGTCCCAAAACCTTGGACAGAGTTCTTATAATGAAAACATTATCATATTCATTTATCAAATCCTTGTTGGTAACTTCAGAGTATTCAAAATACGCTTCATCAATAACAATTAGAATATCCGGATTTTCACTTGCTATTTTAATCAGATCTTTTCTCTCAATTAAAGTACCTGTAGGATTATTTGGAGTGCACAAAAATATCATTTTGGTTTTGGATGTGATACTGTTAAATATTGAATCAACATCCAGAGCATTTTCATCCAAATCCCATTTTGCATAAACCGGATGTGCTCCGTATTGCATAAGCAGATATTCATAGTACATATATGAAGGCAGAGGAACTATAAATTCATCATCAGGTTCTATGAATGTTTTGGCCAGAACATCTATTATCTCATCAGCACCGTCACCACCAATAATTACCTGAGAATCATCAACTCCCGAATAATCAGCAATAACACTGACCAAATCTTTTAACTGGGATTCAGGGTACCTGTTAATATTAGGCAACTCTTTTGAAATGGCCTCAACAGCTTTGGGTGAAGGTCCCCATGGATTTTCATTAGACCCTAACTTAATGATATCCTCCTTTTTAAGGCCGAATTCCTCAGCAATTTCATCCTGAGATTTTCCAGGAACGTAGGAATCCATATCACTAATTATTTGGCGAGGTTTCATTTCTCCACACCTTTGTATTTTTTGGAAAGACTGACATATCTGTCAGCGTTTTCCTGAATATGGCGAATCTGGTCTTGAGAGACTTCCTTAATCAGCCTGGCAGGAACTCCCAGTATCAGACTGTTTTCAGGATATTCTTTTCCTTCACTTACAACTGCTCCGGCACCGACTATTGAGTTTCTTGCTATTTTTGCACCGTTTAAAATTGTTGCATTCATGCCTACCAGCACGTTATCTTCGATTGTGCATCCGTGAACAACAGCCCCGTGACCTATGGACACATTATCTTTAATAATTGTAGGATAACCTTTGGAACAGTGAACAACACAGTTATCCTGGACATTGGAATTATTGCCTATTTCAATATGTGAAACATCACCGCGAACAACGGCACCAAACCATATGGATACGTTTTCACCAAGCTTTACATCTCCCACTACATGAGCACCGGGACATATTATAACAGAGTCACTATTTGATTCCATTGAATAATCACCCATTCATTTTTTCTTATCTTTATTTTTATCTTGAATAATATGAGTTTGTTTTAATAATACCCGGGTATCAGAAGGTACATCTTCATATAACAATACATTTGAACCGATAGTAGAATTGGAACCTACCTTAACACCCGGCGAGAAGCTGGAGTTGATTCCTGTTTTTACAAAGTCACCAATGATAACTCCCAGCTTACGTCTTCCGCTGTCTTCGATTTCATCTTTAATTTTAGTTTTGATTGTCGCATTATCGAAACGTAAGTTTGCCATGTTGGTTCCGGCCGCAATATTACAGTTTGATCCGATGACTGAATCTCCAACATAACTCAAATGACTTACATTAGTATTTTCCATAATAATTGAATTTTTGATTTCAACTGCATTACCTACATTTACATTATCACCAAAGTAAGTGTTTCCTCTGATGTAGGAATTAGGACCCACATTACAGTTTTCACCTATATAAACGTTTCCTTCAATGTAAACTCCAGCTTTAATAACACTGCCTTCGCCCAAATAGAGGTTTCCATGAATATGTACGCCATCTTCAACTTTACCCTTAATTTCGGTTTTCAGCTCATCAATAAGAACTTCATTAACCTCAATTAATTCCCATGGCCTTCCGACATCAATCCAGTTTTTATCGGTTTTATGGCCAATTACCTTTTTGCCGTCAGCAATCTGCATGCTTACCGAATCTGTAATCTCATATTCGCCTCTTGTTGATATTTCTGTTTTTTCAATTTTATCGAAAATATCATTGTTAAAAACATAAATACCCGTGTTAATAAGATTACTAGGCGCATCCTCTTTTTTAGGTTTTTCGATAATGCTTTTAATATTATTTCCTTCAACTTCAACTACACCAAAAGCGGAAGGATCCTCGACTTCCGTTAAAACCATTAACGTGTCAGGTTTTTGATTGTTGTATTTTTCTATGATTTCCTTAACAATATCATATTCTAAAATAATATCTCCATTTAAAACCATCAGTGAATCGTCAATAAAGTCTTCACCATAGGAAATTGCATTAGCTGTTCCTAAAAAATCTTTTTGAGTTTTATATGTAATGTTTACACCAAATTTAGAACCGTCGCCAAAATAATCCCTGACAATCTCCTCTTTATATCTGACAATCAATAATATATCCTCAATACCATTTTCTTTCAAAGCTTCAATATTATATTGAATAATCGGTTTGCCCACAACAGGCAACATTGTTTTAGGTTTAGTAATCGTTAGAGGCCTCATTCTTGAGCCCTCACCCGCACTTAATATTATTGCTTTCAATTTCATTACCCCAATATAGTAAATTAAAATTATATTGTAAAATGTTATATGTTTTCTAATATATTAATTTATTAATTTTAACTTATATTCAAAAAGTCAGAAAAATAAATGTAATTAATTATAAATGAATAATATGACCCCATTAAGATTTTATATCCAATAATTCAGTGAAAATAAAATTATAGTGGATAAAAATTGTAATTCCATGAAAAAAATCATTTAAAGTATTTTAATGATAGTCCAAATTACTGATAATTTTTTGAAAGAAAATATGTGCTTCAAATACTGTAAATACGAATATTGCCGGATTGTCAACATTTCCTCCACACAAAAAAGACAACAATGTCCCGGGAAAAATATATTTTAAAACCATGATGATTATATTATGGTTTTTATTATATTTTTCAATTTAAAAGTGTTTACAGCATCATCAAACAATTAAAAAACATCAAATGAATAATCAAGAGATTCCAAACCATACAGGACCAATAAAGCAAAAAAAAATACAAATAAACATAAATTTGACATATTTACAGAACACATAATCCAGATTACAGAATTAGTATAATACATAAATGAAGTAAAAAATAAAATCCATAACCAGTTCAATTATGAAATAAAGGAAAATATAAGTCAAAAATTTCTTTTAAATAGATTCAAATGCCATATTTCATTAAAAGAATATAATTCAAAGTATTAAAAATAAATAAGTAATTTTAAATATTATGAAAAATACACTTAAAATTAGATTAGCTATGCTAATGAAAAAATTAAGGAGATAATAAAATGACTGTTTATGTATGTTTACACTGCGAATATAGATTTGATTCAGAAAAAGGAGACCCTGCATACAACATTCCTGCAGGAGCAACCCCAGCAGATATGCCTGATGATTGGGTTTGCCCAGAATGTGCAGCATTAGGTATTGAAGCATTTATTGCAGAAGAAGAATAATCTTCTTCTATATTTTTTCTTTTATTAATTTTACACAACTTTCTTTAATTTCTTCAGCTCTTTTTTGAGAACGGGACTCCAGAGTTATTCTGATGTAGTCTTCAGTTCCGGAAGGTCTTACCAAAACCCAGCTGTCATCGTCGAAAGTTAATCTTACACCATCAATGGAATTAATGTCACGGATATCATCAAAAGACTCTTTTAACAAATCTTCCATTCCATCCATTACTCTAATTTTTGCCTCTTTAGAACATGTTATTTTTTCACGAATGTTTGGATAAGAAGGTATTTCATCTAAAAGCTCGGATAATTTGCCCTTTTTAGAAACCAATTCGGCAATTCTAAGACCGGATAAAATTCCGTCAGGACACATACAGAAATCAGGGTGCAGCCATGTACCTGAAGGTTCTCCGCCAAAAGCAGCATCTTTTTCAATAATAACTTCAGCAACATTAACATCCCCTACAGGAGTTCTTAAAACATTGCCTTTAACTGATTCATCCATACATAATCCTGCATCCACAGTTGTTACAATATCTCCGTCAAATTCCTTAGACATTAATGCTAAAAGGGAATCAAAGGGTGAAATATTACCTTTCTCATCAACGGTAATCATACGGTCAGCATCACCGTCATGGGCTATTCCCAAATCGGCGCCAACGGCTTTTACAGTTTTCATTAAATTCTGCAGATTCTCTGCATTCGGTTCAGGGTTTCTTCCCGGGAAAAATCCGTCAGGCTGAGAATTGAGAGTTGTTACTTCACATCCTGCTTTTCTAAATACTAAAGGCGATATTTCACTTCCGGCACCTGATGCACAGTCAATAACGACTTTTAAACCTTTTTTAATATCAACCAAATCAACCAAATCTTCAATGTATCTGGATTTGATTTCACTGTCAACAGCTATTGAACCGACTTCATCCCAGTTTACTGATTTGTATAATTTATTGGCATAGATATTTTCAATTTCTGCTTCCTGAGATGATGTGTATGCCATTCCATTCTTATTCCAAAGTTTAATACCGTTGTATTGGGAAGGATTATGTGATGCAGTCAGCATTATTCCCGCATCGGCATCTAACTTTTCGCAAGCATAGCCAACTAATGGAGTAGGAACCATTCCAATTTTAATTACATTAACACCGCTTTCAAGCAAACCTGCAGAAATAGCCTGATCCAGCATTTTATTGGTGGTTCTTGTGTCATAACCTAAAACAACAGTCCCTTTATTTCCAAGATATGTTGCAAGTGATTTTCCAACATTTAAAGCAAGCTCACAAGTTACTTCCGAAGCTATTTTTCCCCGAATTCCGGAAGTTCCGAATAGTTTTTTAACTGCCATTACAATCCACTCTTAAGCTCCGAACTTATGCGCATAGTTCATTAAATCCATCATGATATTCATTACATCGCTTCCGCGGATTCTGCATAATCCACCTTTTGCACATGCAACTTCGGAAAATTCACTGACATCATCAACCCTTACTTCAGGACCTCTTATAATTACAGGTACAGGATCTCCCGAATGGTTTAAAACTGAAATTGGTGTTGAATGGTCGGCAGTCAGGAAAATATAAACATCTTCCAGTTTGATGATTTCACTCATTACAACTTCATCCACTTTTTCTATGAATTCTTTTTTCTCTTTAATCTGACCGTCATGGCCTGCTTCATCAGCACCGTCAATGTTTATCAGGAAAAAGTCATGGTCGGAGTTTTTAACCTGATCAATTATTGTATCACGAATATTATACAGATTAGTGTCAATTCCACCGGTTACATCATCCATTTCAATGATATCCATACCTGCAAATCTTCCAATTCCCATGATAAGACCTGTTTCAGCTATACATGCAGAATTAACTTCATATTTTTCATTTAAAGATTCTACAACAGGTACTTCACCGGCACCACGGGGAATAACAATGTTTGCAGGAGGTTCATTTTCTTCAATTCTTTTTAAATTAACAGGGTGATTTTTAACCATTTCATAGGATTTTTTAACAACCTGATTTAAAATATCTGCTGTTTTTTCAGCTTCAGCACTGCCGTCAAGAGCTATGACCTCTTTAGGTTTATTGCCTTCAACTTTAGGATCTGCATCACTAACCTTATCAGATAAACCTTCACCTCTCAAGACTAAAACTGCCCTGTGACCGGTTGATTCCTTGAATATGATTTTAATATCAGGATAATCTTCCAGCTGCATTGTATTGAGCGTCTCAACAATTTCTTTGGTGCCTTCTTTGATTCTTCCTGCACGCCTGTCGATAACTGTTAAATCATCTTCTGCTGTTGAAAAATTACATCTGAATGCAATATCGCCCGGAAGAACATCTACACCAACACCGTTAGCTTCAAATGGTCCTCTTCCAGTGTATACTTCATAGGGATTATAACCCAAAATGGAAAGATGAGCAGTGTCACTTCCAGGAATAATACCTGGTGCTATTGAGTCCATAATACCTGTGATTCCTTCACGAGCCATTTTATCCATGTTTGGAGTATTAGCTGCTTGAAGAGGAGTTTGATTGTTAAGTTCTTTTAAAGGACGGTCTCCCATACCATCCATAATTAATATAATTCCCTTCAAAAATATCACCTTAATTTACACTAAAAATAACTATGTTTTTTGACAGTTATATAATTTGAGCAACAATGTCAACTTAAGAAATTCATGATAATTTGTAATTTAGAATAAACAGAAATAGAAAAAAAGCACTCGATTAAACAAGAATTATTCCAACAATAGCCCCTACTATTGTTGCTATTAAATTAACATGCTCATTTGTAATTAAATTTGCTCTCTCAAAAGTAGCTCCAAGCAGACTGTCCATAAAACAACCGACAGTTCCAGATACAACAGAAACTAAAATAGCCGAAAAAGGATTGGCAATGACCCCCAGCAGGTACGAAGATATACCTATTATCAAAGCACCCAACATCCCAACCAGTGTTCCCAAGGGAGACACAGCACCGTCAGTTCCAGGATCGACTTTTTGGAATGTAGTTATTAATCTAGGCTGCTGTAAAATCCCAATTTCAGAAGCCAGGGTATCTGCAGTAGCAGTTGCAATAGCTCCAATAAATCCCCCTACAAAGGGCAGATAATAACCCCCAAATGCAGCCATCATAAACGCCACAATACCATTTGATATAACATTTTTAGAAGATCTTCTTCCTTCATATTCTCCTAAAGAGCGTTTATATGATTTGGAAAACTTTGTGGCCAACAATGACAGCACCAGAAATATAACTAAAATCATCAGCCAGTTGGCACCTGCCGAAAATATGATTACTATACCCATCAGTATCATCGTTAATGAGCCGAGTAAATCTAGGGATTTTCTTTTGTAGGTTATGAATCCTAAAATAAATAGTGCTATAACATAACCCCAATTAATCATAACTTTTTCAACCATAACATTAATTAGGTTTCTATTTAAAACTATAAAAACGTTATGATGAAATTAGGTGAAAAAAAAGTAATTGAGTAAAAGTAATGATACTACATTACTTTACTTTTGATGATTTCCACTCTTTTAAGTGGGTAGATTTTTTTAGCCGTGTGGTAAATTTCAGAAGCTAATTTACCGTTTACAGAAGTTTTAACCAATTCTTCGAAAGTTTTTTCGGAAGCGTTTTCTTTGAGTAAATCTTCAATGACCTGTCTCATGTATCTCTGCTGTGAGGATTTGGCCCTTCTGATAGTTACAGCGAGAACGTGCAGTTTTAATTTGTAACCGTCTTTTGTAGTTACTATAGTTGATGCATCGATTCTGGAGGTTCCTCTCCTGATCATACTTCTTACATAGTCTGTTGTGGTTTTATGACCGGTGAATTTTGTACTTGCCATATCTCCTGCAACATTGTCAATTTCAAATCTGAGTTTAATGTACTGTTTTGAAAAGTCACCTGTTAATTCCCTCATTGTGACTTCTACTCCTCTTCCGATTAAAAGATCAGAGTCTTTAGCCGGGGTTTCCCCGATTTCTTTTTCTTCAAACATCAATGGTGTTTTTATTGTATACCATGATTTTTCTTTCCAAGTGTCACGTACTCTACGTCTTGATTTTGCTTTTGCCATTATATCAACCATTTATTTTATCATATCATTAGCGAATAGCTATTTAATTTTGAAAAATAATCCTTAAATCAAACCATTTTATTAATCTTACATAAAACAATCTGAAAAATGAATTTATAAACGATTATTCCACGATAACTCCTATTTCAAGTATTGTGAGTTATTTTTATGTTATTTAAGGAATAATCCACAATTTAATTTAATCTAATTAAAACCCGCCCATAAAGGTTACATAATAGATATTTTATTCATGATATATAAATATTGTCAAAATTTTAAATGAAAAGAGTGACCAGCATGTAAATTCCGCCGACAATAATCAGCACTGCAAAAATCTTTGGAATGTAATTGGTTTTTGATATAAATGATTCCAAGTTAATTTTTGATATAATAAAACTCAAAACAAGCAGAGTCAGTGCAAAACCTAAGCAGTATAGAATAATATTGAATACGACAAATAAAGGATCAGCAGAAGATACCAGAATTGAAATCAGTGAAATCAGATATGCGCTGTAGCATGGAGCCCATGCAACTGAAGTGAAAAACCCTAAAACAAACGAACCTATGATTCCGTCATTGTGGCTGTGAGAGACATTTATAAAATTAAAGGAGTATTCCATTAACATTAAAACCCCAATAGCCAGAATAACAATAGCTGAAACAACTCTGACATAAAAGATATACCTGTAGACTGCAGATGTGAAAAAAGCTGTCAGAAATATTATGAGTGTGAAAATCAAAAACAGTCCTGCCGTAAATGATACAAGTTCCAGTTTGGATTTGGATTTAAGACTGAATCCTATAAAAACAGGTAAAATCGGTAAAATGCATGGAGACAATACAGAAATAATTCCAGTAAAAAAAGAAATAAACGGAATAATTTCCATTTTAAATCTCCTTAAGCTCCTTTAAAAATTCATCGGCGTCAACATAACCGTCGATACGCCCTATTTCTTTAGAATTATTCCCTAAAATAACAGTTGTCGGCGTTCCAAAGATTTTATATTTGGATGCAATATCCGGATTTTTATCAGTGTCAAGTATTACCACAACATAGTCCTTATTAAGTTCGCTGATTACTTTATCGTTTTCTAAAACATCATGTTTCATCATGTCACAGTATTTGCATCCTTCACCGTCAAATACAATCATTACTTTTTTACTCTGATTTTGAGCCTGATGAACCGCCTTATCCAGATTGTCTGTAGTGTTTAATTCAGCGGCAAAACATACGGGTATTGCTAAAACGATTACAATAGCTATTAACAGCAGTATTTTCTTGTTCATTATATTACCCCCACTAATGTTACTACGAAAATAAAAACATCAGTTAAAAGATGTGTGAGGTAGGACATAAGCAGATTTTTGCTTCGGAAATATGCGAGAAATTCAAAAATTGAACCTAAACCCTGTATTAATATAACTGATGGTATGGCAGATAAATCTGTCGCGTGAAGAAGTCCAAATCCAAGCATCACAACCAGCATTGAAAATATCATTGAGAATTTACGGCTGTGAGTATATTTAAAGAATATTCTCAAAAAGAGCAGGAATGGAATTAATTTTAACAGTTCCTCACCCATCAGTGAAAATATTAAAGTGAATGTTGAAAACCAGCTTATAAATCCATTATCTGCAGCTTCGTTTCCCATTAATCCAATATTTGCCAGAATTTCTCCCAGAATTATTGCATAAATCAGATACCCCACAAACAATATGACGACAAGTGCAAGATCATTTGCAGATAATCTGGTGAATAATGCTCCGATATCTCCTTTTAAATAATATAACAATGGAATTAACATTATCACCGGAAAAAGGATTGCTGATATCAACCCATTGGGATAGAAGAGATATACCCCAAACGCCAGAATCATTGAAAACAATAATATAATCCAATCCCCCTGGGAGATTTTAGGGTTAGCATTATAAAACGGAAAATCCCTGTCCCCTTTCTCAAATTTAAAAAAATCTGTATTCATAAACAGTACTATCTGATTTGTAGTAAATAAATATTTGGTTAAACTTGAAATATAAAAAAAGAAAGATTTTAGGATATCAGCAAAAGAGCCATATTGAGCAGGAAAATCACTTTTTCATGAAATTGTAATGATCAATATAACTTTTTAAAACCTCATCCACTGAACCTTCATCAGTAACTAATTTAATATTCAATTCATCTGCTTTGATTTTAGATTTAAAACCATATTGAGCAGAAATGATTACATCACAATCACTGCAAGCCTGTATTACCTTGCTTCCCTGATGTTTGTCTTCAACGTCAATGTCAACTTCCCTGTGCTCGACAAAGGTTAAATCATTGTCATCATATTCATAGATATAAAGTGAATTTCCCTTCCCGAGATGCAGGTCAACATCAACACCGTTTGATGATACAACAGCTATTTTCAATTTAATCACTTAATTTTTTGATTATATTTGAAACGTTCCGGCCGAAGAGTTTGATTGTTTCAATACCTTCCTTATCTTCCAAAGCGGTTCCTTCAGGACCTGCAAAGACCATATTCCAGTAGGAACTTCCGGCAACAATCATATTGTTGATTGTAAAAAACATTGTCATTTCCTGTAAGGTTAAAGTTTGACCGCCACGTCTTGCAACAGCTATCGGTCCGCCAACCATTCCGGAGAGGAATTTATCTCCTCCGCGGGATACTTTACCTATTCTTTGAAGTGCCGCCATAATATCACCCCGTGCGGTTCCGAAATACACAGGAGCTGCAGGAATAAAACCGTCAACTTCACGTATCTTATCGATGATTTCATCCAGACCGTCGTTTAAAATACAGTTTCCGGCTTCGGAACATTTTCCGCAGGCAATACATGAGCGGATGTTTTTGCCCTTAAGGGAAAGAATCTCTGTGTCAACACCGTTTTTTTCTATTTCATCAGCACAGACCTTAAGAACATCCAGAGTGTTGCTTTTAGTCCGTGGTGATGCGTTCAATAAAATTACTTTAGTCATTATCCAATACCCCCTATACTTCTGCACCTTCAAGTGCGCTGTGACAGCTGCACTGATTATCATCACAGTTTTTAATAAAGTTATATATCAGTTCAAGCAGATCATCCTGAAGATTTTCAACTATTTCAAAAACCTCATCTATTGTCAGTTCATTTTCAGATATTCCGGATGCGTAGTTTGAAACAATGCAGATTGAATTGTAACAGATTTCTCTTTCACGTGCCAGTACAACTTCGGGAAGGCCAGTCATACCTACCAGATCACCGCCCAGTAATTTAAACATTCTGATTTCAGCAGGTGTTTCAAATCTTGGTCCCTGCGTACAGACATAGGTGCCCCCTAAAATTACATCACCAGATTTATCTAAAATGTTTTTCAGATAAGGACAATACGGCTGTGTAACATCAATATGAACTACTTTATCTTCATAAAATGTGTTCTTGCGGTTTTGAGTAAAGTCCAGAAAATCATCAGGAACAACAAATGATCCCGGCGCCATTTCCGGATTCATCGAACCGACCGAATTGGTTGCAATTATCTGTGTTACACCGGCGTTTTTTAATGCATCAATATTTGCTCTGAAATTGATTTTATGTGGAGGAATACTGTGTCCTGAAGCGTGTCTTGGAATGAAAGCCACTTTTTTTTCGAAAATATCAAGAAATGATACTTCAACATCACCGTAATCGGTACTGATTATTTTATCTGTAACGCGATCTGCTTTTGAGGTTATTTCGTAAACACCGCTTCCCCCGATTATTCCAATCATTTAATCATCCTTTTGTTACAGCTAATGGTTTTACTTTAACAACAAGTTTTGCAATGCCTGTTGAATCTGAAACCTTAACTACACTGTCAACATCCTTGTATGCTCCAGGAGCTTCCTCTGCAATTACATTTTTTGATGTTGCCTTGATTTTAATTCCGTTGCTGTTAAGATTGTCAACAATTTCATCAGGATTATAATCCTTTTTGGCCTTTGAACGTGACAGTATTCTTCCTGCACCGTGTGCTGTTGAACCGAAGGTTTCCTCCATTGCCGTTTGAGTGCCGTGGAGCACATATGATGCAGTTCCCATTGTTCCAGGAATCAGTACAGGCTGGCCTACCTCACGATATTTTAAAGGCACTTCTTCACGTCCAGGACCGAATGCTCTTGTTGCTCCTTTTCTGTGGACAAGTAATTCCATATCCCTTCCTTTGAATTCATGAGTTTCTTCTTTTGCAATATTGTGTGCTACATCATAGACAATCTGCATATCCATTTCACGGGCAGATTTATTTAAAACTTCTTCAAAGGATTCGCGAATCCAGTGCGTCATCATCTGTCTGTTTGCCCATGCATAATTAGCAGCAGCATACATTGCCTTCAAATAGCTTTGAGCTTCTTTTGAATCCAAAGGTGCACAGGCCAGCTGCCTGTCTGCAATACTGATTTTATAATTTTTATATGCTTTATCCATTAGTCTGAGATAGTCTGAACATACCTGATGTCCGCAGCCTCTCGAACCTGAGTGAATCATGATGACAATCATTCCCTTTTCCAGCCCGTAGACTTCAGCTACTTTTTCATCATATATTTCATCAACAACCTGTATTTCAAGAAAATGATTTCCCGATCCAAGAGAACCTAACTGAGGAATACCTCTTTTTTTAGCTTTGTCACTAACTTCAGAAGAATCTGCCGCTTCAATACGGCCGTTTTCTTCAAGAACTTCCAGATCTTCACTCCAGCCATAGCCATTTTCAACAGCCCATTCAGCACCGTAATCCAAAACGTTGTTAATATCTTCTTTAGACAACTTAACTTTTCCTTTTGAACCGACACCTGAAGGAATATTTTTAAATAAAGTATTAACCAAATCATCAAGGTGGTCTTCAATGTCAACTATTGTTAAATTTGATTTTATTAATCTCACACCACAGTTAATGTCAAATCCAACACCTCCTGGAGATACAATACCGTTTCTCATGTTGAATGCTGCAACACCTCCGATTGGAAATCCGTATCCGAAGTGAATATCTGGCAGACCTATTGAGTATCTAAATACCCCAGGCAAACATGCAACATTAACTATCTGCTGGACAGCACCCTCTTCAAGTGCTTCGAAACTATCATCATCAATATATAATCTTCCAGAAGCTCTCATTTTCTTATCGTAGCTTCCGGGAACTTCATAAACATTATCCCTAATTTTTTTAATCTCATCTTTAATTGTCATAAAAATCACGGTTATGTATTACTATTGGGATTATGATTAAATAATTTTTTGTAAAAATTCCTAATCAGAAAAATGAGCAGGACAAATCCCAACTATTATAATGATATTTAAAATTACATCGTTAAGTGAATCCTAAAAATAATGATTAAAAGTAAATTTTAAGAATTGATTAAACAATAATTAGAATTTAATAGCTATGAATTTTGTATATGTGAAAGAAAGTATAAAACACATTATTAAAAGCTAATTTCATTTAAATTACCAATTTATCAAATTAAAAAAATTTAGGAACAATCCAAACTAAACTTTCTTTTCAACATATACCGTTAGTACATCAACAAGTTAATGGCCAACAATATGTAGTAACCTGCTAATAGTATATATGAGAAAGCAAGTACTATATTCCCAACAACCAAGCACAATTCCTCCCCTAATGAATAAGGAGTGCTAAACAATATTCTTCTTAATACAATATTAACACCATGCGATTTTATTTATATTATTATTAGTGTTTTAGAATTAATAGATTATACTTAATATTATTTAAAAATAGTTATTTTTTGAAAGCAATATTGATTTAATATAGTAAAATTAATTTCGGTCAAAAATATTTCTTCAAATAAAAAAATAATTAAATTAGATAGATTTAAATATTAAAAATTACACATAACGATGTGGCATCTGATGATGTCAATGGCCAAGTATTTGCCATGCGATTTGTTATTGGATAGGATTTACCAGAATTTGTTTTTACAAATTTATCCTAATCCAAGATTAATCTTTTTTTAAATTCAATATTCTTTAGTTTTAAAATTATCAAATACATCATTATAAAAATATATCTCAGTTATTTGTTGAGTTACCATATTAATGAAGAAAATACTTTTTCAAAAAATATTGCACTCAGTTAATACATAATTTAATAATCTACTAATAATGCTAATACATTATGAGAAAAGAGAATATGGAGTTGAGGGCATTGACAATTTTTATTAACTTTTGCTTATTTTACATTTCAAAACAATTTAATGTTATCCTTATTTTTTTATATTATTAATATAAATTTACATTTTTATTAAAAAATTGTTCTTAGAATGTTATATTTTATAAAAGTATTAATTTAATCTTAAAAATACAAATAACTTTATATAATTTAAATTTTATAATAATGATTGTGAATGAAAACATTAATTTAATAAAACAAAGAGGTAGTAAAAGTTAAAACAAAAATAAGAATTGACAAACCTGATGATAAACTTGTCAAAAGGCAGACCATCTATGCAGGGGATGTGATTCATGAATTTCTTGAACTTCCAGGCAAGTTTGTCTATGCTCATCCTAATGACTATCCACAGCACTAATATTCAAAAGTGGATTCAGCATATTATGCTGAAAAAGATGGAGAACTTTTAACTATCAATCGTGAAGATGAAAGCAGTCACATTGATGATGAAGTCATTGGAAAAATCAACAGATACAGATATCTACTGGAATGTGCATTTGAAAAACCCGTAATGTCTGTTATCACAACACCACTTCCAGTAGACGAACCTTCAATTAAAATTAAAATTTCTCCAAAAACATTAATGGACATCAAAGTGATTTCATATCCAAAACTTGATGGTCGAAAAAGATTAAATAAGATAAGAAGAAAAATAGATGATAACAAGAGTTTAACTAATGTTGAAGCTATGAATCTGGTCATGATTCCAAAAATGTTTACATCAAGAAATGATGAGATTCTTGAAGAAGTATGTCATTTGCTTAAAAAGGCTCATCTCATAGAAGAATTCTTCAAACATGAGCTGATATTTGAAATGAGATATGTCATTCATAAATATGCTAAAACATTAAAAGACATTAACCGTTTAGAAGAAGTGATTGGTTTGCAAAACTCATGCATAGCAATGAAACAACGCGATCAGCATTTACAAGACAAATTTCTTAAACAAGGCATCGAACAAGGTGTGAAAAAAGGTTCGTTTGAACTAGCCCTTAAAATCAAACAAACCTTCGGTTTAGAATATGCTCTTGAAATGACTGACTTCACACGTGAAGAACTCGAAAACGAAAAATTAAACGAAACAGAATAACGGTTCAAAACCGTTATTCACATTACATTTTAAAATAAACAACACAATATTCTTATTTTCATGAATATCCCCATTAATGTAAAAAAACCATCAACTGCAATTCAAAATATCACAAAAATTTTATCAACTTCCACTTATTTTACATTTCAAATTTTAATACCACTCTTATTTTTTTATAAAGGATCATAGATATAACTTATGTTATAAACATGATAACAGAGCTTGATTTCATGAACTACCATTTTATAAATTATCAGATTTCTGGATTTAGACCATACACCATAGCATTTTAAAGACAGGTTAAAAAATACTAAACTATAAACACATTTACTATAACTTCTTAATGTCTGGAACTATATATATTTCCATCAGTTACAATGAATTCAATCCCAAGTCTTTCAGTGATGAGCTTAAAAACATTTTGATGTAATTTCTCTTGAAGTTTTATCAGAATATTAAAAAAAAACTGTTTTAAAAATAAATGAATATAATGCACTAAAAAAAAGTTATTTTCTAAACAATGCAGAAATACCGACAATCAGGAATATTACTGACGATACGATTCCCCAGTGAGGCACACTCATCAGTATAAGTATTGCCGCAATTATAAAACCTACGCCTGCAAACTCCAAATCCCTGTCTATGTAAAAAGAAGAAACAAATCCAAGAATAGCACCAACAATTGACACTAATGCTATAAATGAATTTCCGGCATGTCCCCCGCTTTCAAGAAAAATGAAAAAAGATCCATTGACTAAACTTATGAGTGAGGCAACAATACCAAAGATTTTTTCAAAGAGTCTGGATGTTGATTTTAACTTTTTCATGGTGCTATGTATGGTTAACATACAATATAAAATTATAAGTCAACAATAGCTTTTAGACATACATTCTCATTTTCCTTAACTTCCATCTGGTGGAAGGTTATTGCTTTTATTTCACATTTTCTTTCATGTTTATCCCAGTTAATCTCTTCACCCATTATTTCTGCATCAAGCTGATATTCACCACCAGTTTTTTTAATTTTAACCGTGAATCTGGAGAAAAGCATAAATTCAACTTCATGATAAAAGAGCAGCTCTTCAAGATAATCATAAAGCAGTGAAACTTTATCCTCGGAAATGACCGTAAAAGCAAAGTTTTTTAAAGGACTTATATCTCCCGTATCCGATATAATGTTGAACAATGCCAAACCTGCATTTGTAAATGCTTCATTAAGGTCAGTGCCGTATGCATAGAATCCAATATCTGCTGTAACATCAAAATATTCAAATTTTTTCATAGTATACCTTCAAAAAATAATACTCATCAAATGCTCTCGCACTTTGCTTATATATTGAATCTTATCAATTTTATAAATAGTGATGTGATTTAAATGTTTAAATTTGAAGATACCAATAGAAAAGCAGATTTAAGAAGAAAAAATTCCATTATTGATGAAATAAAGTACAGTCAAATCGATACTAAAGCTTGCATGGTAACACTCGCAGTATTTATTGTGTTACTCTTATCTGTGCTATCTATTGTGGTAGCAGCAAATCCATATGTTATTTAAGCATTGGATAGTGATAAAAATTAGATTAATACCAACCCCAAAAATACGGTAAATATTGTCAACGGGGTTATCATGCAATATTAATCTAATTTGAATACAAACTAGAATCTCTTAACTTGGGAATATGCAGTTGTTTCATAACTGAAACTTATCGGGATCAAAACGTAAAGTAATATTTCGGGAATTGCCGACTGATCCCGAACCTGTATATTCTGCATCAATCAGCTTTAAAAACTCCAGTTTTTTGATGATTCTGAGAAATGTTGAATAGCTGGCTTCAGTTGTTTTTTTGAAATCCTTTGATAAATCACCAGATGATACATTGCCCCCATAATCAACAATTAAACGAAGCAATGTCATTTCTTTATCAGACAGTGATTCAAGTATCTGGGAAATGTTGATTGGCGCAAGTGACTCAATAGTTTTGTCGAAATGTTTCTGAGTGATTTTACGTGATGCATCAGCTTCGGCAAAATTACCGCATGTCTTTAAGATATTAATGCCTGTTCTTAAATCACCATAATCAAATGTGTAAACTGCAATCTGTTCGAGAATATCATCATCAATGACTCCCCTGTAAAAACCAGCATTGGCACGGTCTTTTAAAATACTTTCGATTTCAGAAAGGGAGTACAGCGGAAAAACAATATCGTGGGGAATGAATACCGACTTGACATTTTTATCAAATTCATATCGAAATTCAAGCTCTGAAAGAATAGCAAAAATGGAAGTTTTAACACCAGGATATTCTTCATAAGCTCTTAAAATATCATAAAAGAATTTATTGGCGAAGTTACTTTGGAATAAAAAATTAACATCATCAAGTGCCAAAACCAAAGATTTACCTTCCTTTTGAAGATGTGACATGATTTTATCATAAACCCTTGAGAAAGGAACTCCCGTATCCGGAGGCACATAACCGAATATTTTTTTGTTAATCTGTGAAAGTATTCCAAATCGGGTGGTATGAATCTGGCAGTTAATGTAAACACAGACAACCTTTTCAGTGTTTTTTTCAACCAGTTCAAAAATTTTTTTAACTGCAGTTGTCTTTCCCGTTGCAGGTGAGCCCAGTACAACTGCATTGGACGGCTGAGCCCCACTCATGGCAGGCCTTATTGATAATGCCATTGCTTCCATTTGAGTGTCCCTGAAATTATAGTTGGGAGGAACATAATCCGGATCAAAAGCATTTAAATTTTTAAAAACAGTCTCATCATGCATTAGTATATCTTCGATTCCCATACTATCACGATATGTTTTACTTTGTTAAAAAAATTTATTCACCAATTGTAATTATATCAACATCAACATTATCCTTAATCCATTTGGTAAACTTCTCGGCATACTGGAGTTTTTTGCGCTTGACATCATCAGCCGGACCTACGATATCAGGCAAATTTGGTCTTGAATATTTAGTTACAATTTCTCCAAAATCCATTCCTGCAAGGTAAATTTCAGATGCTCCAAGAGCAACAGACAAGAAAATTGATCTGTCCCCGTCTGTAAATCCTCCAAAATTGTAGAGATTGCCTATCGGCTGGGACTGTGTTGTTCCAAGAACATTAGTGAAAAATGGAGTGAACTGAACTATTTGCTTTAAATTATCCCCGTGAGCATGAACAACCATATTTGCTCCTTTCAAATTAGCTATTAATATATCATCCATATTTCCATCCAGATCAGTTACAACAATATCTGGAGCGATTTTTTCTTCAATCAATGCTGATGTGGCACCGTCGGCAGCTATTAGAACATAATCTCTTAAATCAAATTCTTTTTTAACAATTTGAATATGCTTTTTAAGGGACGGACCTGCACCAAAAACAATATGCTTATCTGAAAATCCAACAATTTTACTTAAATCATCAAGTGTTAAACAGCCCTCCTGTGATAAAATCTCATCCAATACCTGGGCGGTATTCTCATCATCACTGCGGCTGAATCCGAAATCTTCAAGAATTTCATTGTAGTATATATTCCATTGACCGAATTCCATATTTTCTACCTCTAATAATACATAGTATATTGAAACACTATATAATTTTGCAATTTTATCACATTTTTTTTAAATTGACATTTTCGCCAGTCAGTCGATAATTCAGCTTATGAATATATTTGACTGTTGTTCCAATAAATAGCGCACCCAGTACTGTTCCGATACCAACGCTTCCCGGACTGCCTAAAAAGAGATAACTTAAAATTAAGGAGGTTAAAACAACCGTAACATCAAAATAGACTTTTGTTTTTGAAAATGAATTATCTGTTACAATAGCTATTGCCTGAGTTACGCCTTCAACAGACAGTGGAATTATATTTGAAGGCACATAGAAAAAGAGTCCCAATGCTATTATAATAATTGATGCAACAGACATCAGCAGTGCAATAAAAAAATTCGGGGCAGGAGGAATGAAACTGACAAGCGCAACGGAAAAGCTTGTGAACCCTCCGAAAAGTATTCCAACAAAAATCTGTAAAAAATGTTTTATTTTAAAATCCCTTCTTAAAAGTATTAATTCGATAATGACAAGAAAAATATGAAATATAATGGTTGATATTCCTATCTCAATAAGAAATATCAGGTTTAAAGCATATGGAATTGAAGCAACAGGTGTTGAACCCAGATTAGATTTGATTGAAAATGCAACACCGAGAGTAATTAAAAACAATCCGAATATATAGTTGAACAGACGTTTAGCCGTTAACTTTTCTCCACTGAATTCCATACATGTAGTATAGCAGGCAAATTATTTAAAGTGATAACAGCACAAAAAGGTACATTAATTCATTAAATTTTGTGTTTTTAAAATCAGAATAATAATGTGATTTTCAACACAGGCATCAGAGGTTAAAACCGAATCTGAGAGATTAAACAGGCCAATTAAACGATGAAACATTTATATATTAAAATACAATTTAAAAAAACAGGTAAAAGATTAACAATAACATAATTTACAAAAACTGAATACTTTAAAGCGGTGAAGCTGAACCGTATCGGGAATCAAAGATTAATCAAACGGAAAAATATTTTCCATAATAATATATAAAAGGTATGAACATTAAAAATTTGATATAGATTTAGACAATAGCTAAATCATCATTACAAATGGAGGAAAATCAATGGACGAAATTTTATTAATGCTTCCGGGTCCAACAACAGTAGACCCAAGAGTCCTAACTGCAATGTCAAAAGCAGTTGTAAATCACAGGGGAGCAAAATACGGAGAAATATTAACCGAAACAACAGAATTGATGAGTAAAGTATTCCAAACCCCAAATAAATCTTATTTATTAACCGGATCAGGAACAGCAGCTATGGAAGCAGCAATTGCAAATACAGTTGCACCTGGTGAAAAAATGCTGAATGTCGTCGGTGGAAAGTTCGGTGAAAGATTCATGAAAATAGCAAATGCTCATGGAATTGACACACAGGAATTAAGCATCGAATGGGGAACCGCAGTAACACCGAAACAAATAGAAGAAACATTGGATGAAAATGAAGACATAAAAGCAATAAGTGTTATTCATAACGAAACATCAACAGGTGTAGCAGCTCCAATTAAAGAAATCGGAAAAGTAATGAAAAATTATGATGCATTATACATTGTAGATACCGTATCCTCACTTGGAGGAGACGAAGTAAATGTGGAAAAGTTCGGTATTGACGTTTGTGTAACCGGATCTCAAAAATGTTTAGCCGCACCACCTGGAATGGCAGCTATAACATTAAGTGATGAAGCATGGAAAGCTGTTGACAGTTTTGATACAAACACATTCTATTTGGATATGAAAGCAGCCAGAAAAAGCGGAGATAAAACCCCTCCTGAAACCCCATACACACCATCTGTTTCATTAACCTATGCAATGAATGAAGCATTAAAAATAGTTATGGAAGAAGGATTGGAAAACAGGGTTGCACGCCACCACAAAGCGGCAAAGGCAAGTGTTGCAGCCGTAAAAGCATTAGGCCTGGAATTATTTGCTGATGAAAAAGTATCATCTGCAACAGTAACTGCTGTTAAAATGCCTGAAGGTGTATCAGATGCAGATTTCAGAGGAACAACACGTGATAAATACAGTGTTGAATTAGCTGGAGGACAGGATCACCTTAAAGGAAATATATTCAGAATAGGACATATGGGATGCATATCCTACAAAGAACTTGTTCAAACATTTGCAGCTATTGGAATGACCCTAAAAGGCTTAGGTGCCATTGAAGATGCCAGTGCAGGTGTTGCATCAATTACAGAATCATATTTATGATTCTAACACCACCCATTTAAATCATCATCATTAATATAATTTTATACTCATTTTTTGGTGATAACCAATAAATTAACTATAAACCACATATCAAAATACAAATTTATCATAACCCCATTTTTACCCTTATTTTTTAAAAATTACACTGAACAGAAAAAGAAATAAAAAATAATTAAAATATTTGAAAAACATTAAAAATCATTTAAGTTCAATCTGCAAAACAAAACAATGCAATTAAATAAAATGAACAACAAAAGTAGAATCATTTTTAAACGAAATGGTGTTTACTGGTGATTGAAATGAACAACTGAAAAATAGTATTTCTTTTACTATGTCTGTTGATAGTCTTGGCGATGCCCATATGCTTTGCCGGTGACAACAGTACAGACATAAGTCAAAATGTTGCGGAAGACAATTCAGAATTTGATACGAATGATGTGGTAAGTGCAACCGGCATGGATGATTCCAGTTTAGGTGCAGATGATGATTATACCAAAGTATATTTTAATGCTTCAGTTAGCGGAACTGGAAACGGGTCAAAAGAAAATCCCTACAAGAGCATTCAAAGTATAAGTAGAACAATAAGTAAAAAAACAATATTTTACTTTGCAAATGGAGATTACAGTGGTACAAGAACTGTCTATGTCTATGCGGATGTAAAATTCATTGGAGAAAGCAATGAAAACACTAAAATAACACTGAGGTATATTGATTCATATGATTCCGACGCTACAATTTTTGTCTACAACCTGACACTCTTAAAGACCCCTATAGTTTCATATGGCGGAGGACCGATTGAATGTGAGGGAGTTATATTCAAGAATATATCAAGCACAATACTTTCAACAACACTGGGAACATATGGCGGCGCAATATTTGCGGATAATTTATTGAAATTAAACAACTGTACATTTGAAAATACAAATGCTACAATGGGAGGAGCAATCTATACCGAAGGAGAAACAATAATCAACAACACAGTATTCAAAAATTCTATTGGAACGGAAGGGGGAGCAATATATGCATCAGGTGTTCTTAAAATCAACAATTCCCTTTTCTACAATAACACTGCCAGAGGAGGAGGAGCTATCAATAGTGTAGGAAACCTATTTTCAATTGCAAACAGTAATTTTACTTTAAACCATGCCACATCATACGGCGGCGCTGTTGTCGCTAAGACAGGATCCAGTCTAACGATATCTGACTGTAATTTTATAAATGACACATCGGAAGTCTCGGCAGGAGCAGTTTACTTTATAAACGCAGTAACGAACATATACAATTCCAATTTTACCAATTGTTCAGCATCATTCGGTGGCGCAATATGTGATTTGAACTCAACTACAACATATAATCGTTTGAAATTTTATCTTAATAAGGGATTTAACGGGGGAGCGATCCTGAAAATGTACAATTCAACAACAATCACCCAAACGGATTTTATTTCAAACACTGCAAAAAACGGTGGAGCATTATACATTGACTACATTAATCTTGTTCAAATGACTAATTTAAAATTTGAAAACAACACTGCAGATTATGGTGGAGGTATTTATTCATCATTTAATGAGGATAATAAACTGAACTCAAGCAATGTGAGTTTTATTAACAACAATGCCAGTTTTTCACCCCAAATATATAAATCATCATATCTTAACTTAACAAGAACATCGGATAACTTCACCGTTTTCACCACCACTGAAAGTTCCGGGGATATCCCAAGCAAATATGATATGAGAGATTATAATTTGCTGACTCCTGTTAAAAATCAGGAAGATGAAGGTAACTGCTGGGCTTTTGCAGCTATTGCCGCACTGGAATCCTGTATAATGAAGGCTACAGGAATACAATATGATTTTTCCGAGGAAAATATGAAAAATATAATCGCCAGATTCTCAGATTACGGTTATGTTGATGCTGATGCCAATGGTGGAGGACATTCCTATATGTCAATTGGTTATCTGGTGAGCTGGCTGGGACCGGTAATGGATGAAGATGATAAATATTCATCAAATGCATTATCACCCGTATTAAATGCAGTAACACATATTCAAAATGTATTATGGATTCCAAGAACATCTTACACAGACAATAATGGAATTAAAGAAGCTATTTTAAAATATGGTGCCGTTGCAACAAGCATAAATTATAATGATAATTACTTGAATACTCGAACACACGCATATTATTATCCTAATTCCGGAACAAATCATGCAGTAACAATTGTCGGATGGGACGATACTTATTCTAAAAGCAATTTTAAAAATACCCCGGAAGGAGATGGTGCATTTATTGTCAGAAACAGCTGGGGATCATCCTGGGAAGATAGCGGATACTTTTATGTTTCATATTACGATACCAGTATTGCCCCAATAGGAAATCCAGCAGCAACATATACATTTATTTTAAATGATACAAACAGATATGAGAAAAATTATCAGTATGAAACCGGAATGGACGGGACTCGCTATAGTGTAAATATGTGGATTAAAAACAGATTTGTTGCAGAAGGCGATGAATTATTAGCCGGAGTTTCAAATTATTTCCAGAATAACAGCGGATGGGAAGTTTCAATTTATGTTAACGGCGAATTGAAACATACACAAACTGGTACATCAACATTTGGTTATTATACTGCACCTTTAACAAAATATATTCCTCTTAAAGCAGGGGATGTCTTTGAAGTGATTTATAAAATCTCTTTCGTGAATATGACACCCATGATATATGTTACTTCAGTATCCAATAAGAAATTGATAAAAGAAGGCGTCTCATTTTACTCAACAAATAATGGAAGAAGCTGGCGGGAGGAGAGTTCAGGTTATGTGTTCCCGATAAAAGCATTTACTGTAAACGGTAAGTTGAACACAACACTGAATGTGCGCAGTATTGATGAGTGGAGTATCGGAAAGGAATATACCCTCAATGCAATCGTGAAAAATCAGTACGGAGAATTAATCAAGAATGGAAATGTAATATTTTCGATAGACGGCCAGAATTATACTGTCAGTGTTGTGAACGGTACTGCAAATAAAACAGCCATATTCAATCATACGGGAACCCATAACATCACAGTTTTATTTAATGAAACGGATTATTACTATTCATCAAACGTTACACAGACAATACACATTGATCCACAGGACACTACATTGTCAATCTCGCTGAATACTACTGAACTGTATGCCGGTGATTCCATTACAATTACAGCAAAAGTAAATGCCAGTCACGGTAAGGTTAATTTCTACATCAACAATATACTGAACAGTACTGTTAACATTGACAGCAGCGGTAATGCTGTACTGATTTTGAAAAATCTTTCATACGGATCTTACAATATAACTGCAAATTACACGGATGATGAAAATGATTATAAAAATTCATCAAACAAAACAAGTTTTGCAGTCAGTAAAAGAACTATCTCAATCACTGCTAATGATATGATTATCAGTTACCATGACAGTGCAAGTCTGGATATAACAGTCAAATACAATAATAATGCATTATCCAATTTTAATGTTAATTTAACGATAAACAACAGTACTGTTACAAAACGGACCAACAGCAATGGGGTTATAACAATTGATTTGAGCAGTTATGAGTGCGGTATTTACAATATAACAGTTAAAGTGAATGACAGTGTTTATATTGGTGAGAAAAATATCAAAGTTACAGTTAATAAGATTAATGCAAATATTAATCTTAAAACCTCAAATATTACTGTCGGTGAAGATTTAATTTTAAATATCACATTAAATAGCGATGCCAAAGGCAATGTCACAGTTACTATTGATAACAAATCATATAACGGAAGTTTAGTCAATGCAAATGCCATTATAAGAATTGCCAATTTGACAAGCGGAGTTCACAACATTACAGTAACATACAATGGAGATAAAAATTACAATTCAACAAAAATCAGCACAGCAGTAACAGTCAGCAAAAAAGCATCTAACATGACTATAGTTACAAATAATATAACTTACGGAAATAATCTTGTTTTAAATATAACTGTCAGCGATAAATCCCATGGAAATGTAACCTGCATTATCAATAATACCAAATACACAGCCATCCTGACTGATGGAAATGCAGTTCTCACCATCAGCAATTTAAGTGCCGGATCATACTCCGTTAATATTACTTACAATGGAGATGAAAATCATAATGCAAGCAGCAGCAAAGTCACTGTCAGCGTATTCAAAGCCAATAGCTCCGTCAGTGCACGCGTTGTAAATGCAACATACAATAATGTAGCCAATGCTGTTGGAAATGTAACATCAACTGCAAATATTATGAAAACAGATAAAGTTAATGTTAGCGTTTATGATAAAAACAATAAACTTGTATATAGTGTAATCAAAACAGTACAGGAGTTAAATAACGGATTTAACCTGAATCTGTTAGGGGCAGGAAATTATACATTAAACATTACATATAACGGCAATGCCAATCTCACAGGAAACAGTACAAGTGTTAAATTTACAGTTAACAAGGCAAAGACCAATATTACATCATCTATTGATAATGCAACTTTAAAAGTCACCGGAAATGTTATTAACATTGATACCAGTGCGACAGTTCCTACACAGGATAAGGTTAACATAGCTGTTTATGATAAAAATAACAGAATTGTTTATAATGAAAATAAGACCCTTTCTGAATTGGCAGCGGGTTTCTATTTAAACAGTCTTGATGCCGGCGAGTTCACATTAAACATAACCTACAATGGAAATAATAACTTCACCGAGGGTAAATCAGGCATTAAATTCACAATCAGCAAAACATCTACAAATATAACTGCAACTGCAAGAAGCACAACATACAATAATAATGTCACTGTTGAATTCAATTTAAGTGCAAGAAATAATGTTAATATTCCATCAAATGAAAACATAAGCTACACAGTCTACAAAAACAATGCAGTAATCATTAATGAAGCAAAAATTACAATAGCTAATTCCAGATTCTATCTCAATAATCTAGGCGCAGGCAATTATTGTATTGTTCTTAAATATGATGGAAATACTAACTTCACAGGCAGTGAAACTCAACTCAATTTCACAGTCGAAAAGGCAACTGCTGAAATCCAAATAAACGCGACAAATGTAACCTACAACCAAAGAATTTCAATAACTGGAAACATGATTAATCTAAATACGACTGCAACAGTTCCTGCCTGGGAAATAGTAAATATTGTGATTTATGATAAAAACAACAAAACAGTATACTCTGCAAATAAAACATTACAAGATTTAAAGAATGGATTTAAACTGGATGTTTTAGGGGCAGGAAACTACACGCTGACAGCATCATATTCAGGCAGTGAAAACTTCACGGAAAGTTACACCGTCATTGGAATCAGTGTTTACAAGGCAGACACGATTATGATTTTAAATGCTGAAAACGACACATACAAAAATCCCGTGTTTGTTTATGGAAATGCCACATCAAACATTGGCTCAGCAAATAACGGAATTGTGATTATTAATGTTTATGATAAAAGCAATAAAATGGTATATTCTGCTAATAAAACAATACAGGAGTTAAACACTGGATTTAACATAACCGGTCTTGGAGCTGGAAACTACACGGTAAAAGCAACATATCTGGGCAACGAAAATTTCACACAATGCAGTGCAACAGAAAAATTCACAGTAAACAAAGCAAATACCCAGATAACTGCAAATGCAAGCAATACAACCTACGGCAATAAAGTTACTTTTGAGTTTAAAGTAAATAACATTAATACCAGCATTAATGTTCCAGTAAATGAGGAAATTACATATTCAATTTACAGTAAAAACAAGCTGATTACAGCAGGAAATGTTACAATTAGCCAGAATAAATTTGATATAAATAATCTGAGTGCAGGCGAATATTATGCACTAATAGAGTATTATGGTAATGAGAATTTCACATACAGCAACACAACTGTTGAATTCAAAATAGCAAAAGCATATGCTAAAGTAACAGTAAATGCAACAAACACAACCTACAATAACCCAGTAAACATAAAAGGAAATGTGACTTCAATAGTAAATATTCCTAAAAATGGAATTGTGATTGTTGATGTATACGATATAAATAACAAAAGCATATATGTGGCCAATAAAACAGTACAAGATCTGAACAACGGATTCAGCATAAGCAATCCGGGAGCAGGAAACTACACAATAGATTTGATATACACAGGTAATGAAAACTTCACACAAAATATTACAAGTGCAAAATTCATAGTAAATAAAGCAAAAACAAATATTACTGCTTCAATCAACAGTACAAACTTAAAAGTCATTGGAAATATTAATAATCAAGATACAACTGCAACTGTTCCAGTGGAAGACAATATTAAGGTTGTTGTTTATGAAAAAAATACGATTGTATACGAAAATAATGTAACAATTTCTGATTTAAAAAATGGCTTTTATTTAAATGATTTAAATGCCGGAAATTACACACTGGAC
>CADBPS010000018.1 GCA_902796575.1 uncultured Methanobrevibacter sp.
AAAACAAACGATATATAATAACATTAGAAACTATAGTGGAAGCAGAAGATATATTTAAAGCAGTAACGATTGGAACCGAATTATCAAAGAAATATAAAGAATATAAACTTGATTTGAAAGGAGTAATGGTAGATGGTGATGTAGATGACTGAAAAAAATTGTGATAAAGCTAATAAAGTGTTTGAATTAAGATTATGTCCTAATGGCTTATTATCTGTATAAAAATAATGAATTAATGGATATTGATTTTGATAAATTTAACAAAGAAAGTGCACAAGAATGTGTTGATTTGTTGAACAGTTTGAATGATGAGAATGAGCGTTATAAATCAATATTTTGATAATATTATGAGTTTTGATAGATTAGGTAATCCAAGAGGTTTTGTTAAACTAGATTGTATTGGTGGGGGTGAGAATGAATGAGATTTAAGACAATTGAAGAATATAATGCTGAAATTTATGACATTGATAAAAAATTAAATAAATATGAGAACTATGTTGAAAATCATCCTGAGAAAATTGGTGTTCAAGGAAATTATAAATTATTAAAACATATTAAAGATGAATTAATTAAAGAAAGAAATCAGTTTTTACCTTTTATTCAAAGAGAAGAATTGAATATTCATCTCAATGGAGATATAATTAAAAATCATTCTGTACCTTCAACGGTATTGATTCCAATTATGCAAAAAGTTATAGATTTAAATTATTCCTTAGTTAGGTCAATTAAAGAAGGTCCTGATGTAGTAGGAAAATTTTCTAAAGAGTTTAAAGATGATTTTTGTTTAAATGTTAAAGCATTTGAAGCAGGTTCTTTTAATATAATTTTTGAACCTAGTGTATTTTCAGATAAACAAGTTATTTTCAAAGATACTTTTAATAAAAAAGCATTTAATTTATTTTTTGAAATGTTAAAATGTGGGGATGATTTAGATAGGTTAAATGAAATTCATGATTCAATTGGAACTTATAGTATTGTTAAATATAGAGAATTGTTGAATATTATTTATTCAGAAGAATTAGATATCCTATTTGAAGAGAAAGGTAGCACTAAATCAAAGTTTAGACTTTATTGAAATGTTAGGGGATGCTTTAGAGTCAAAAGAGATTGTTGATAGATTAAATAAACAAGATGAACGAATAAAAGAACTAGAAAAGGAGTTAAAAAATTATAATAAACTGAATAATATCTTGGAAGGATTTTTATTAAATAAAGGATATGATTTTAATGATATTCTCAAATTCTTACAAGATAGAACAGAAAAAAGGGGGTAAGGTGAATGACTGAAAATAAACGATTTACATTAACAAATGAAATGATATGTTAGATATGAGGTGAAAAAAATATGTGGGCGGCAAATACAAAAATATATAAAAACTTCCAAACATCCATACCGAAAAAGATGAGAGAAGCTTTTGATATAAATGATGAAACTATTGTAGAATGGGGAATAACTGATGATGGGAACCCAGAAGTTAACTTCAGGAACAAAGTCAATATAGATGATATAATTGGTATTGTTAAAACAAAAGAGGTTACAAATAGTGTTGAATTAAAAAAAGAGGTATATAAGAAATGGTAAAATCAATTTTTTATAAAACATCATACCATAAAACAATACAATTAAAAAATATTCAAATCGATACTTTTATTAAACATGAAAAATAGATAGTTAGATTAACTATCATATTCCTTGTTTTGTGTTATGGTAGTGTTTTGTCAGGTACGATAATGTTTTTTCTAACGGGTTATTGGTTTTACCGTTATGAAAAATAATGTTCATTATCGCACCTGATTTTGTTCGTTATTTTTTTTTGTTTTAACTCCACCATTTCAGTAAACTTGCTTTTAACAGTAAACTGTTAATGATATTTATATACCACTTACTAATCATATTTATTATTGATACTCTTAAATAGAAGAACCTTAAACCATTACCATAAACATTAAATAATATAATCCCCCGTAATCTTGCGACTAAAAACTAAAGATATAATAAGGGAGGATTAAAAAATCAAACAAAAAAAACAACAAAAAAATTCCTCACAAACACCAGAAGAAAAAACAATTAATGACCCGGAAATTTGCCCAGAATGCAAAACCCGAACAATAACATTAGACAATAACAAATACGAGGAATACTGTACAAAATGCGGATTAATAACACGAGCATCAACATGCTACACCGCAGGACAAAAAATAGATTTACCATACGGTATAATCTTAATATAAAAAAATCAGTCAAACACAAAAGTAAATTGCTAAATTCAGTAAAAATTTTTTCGTCTCTATTCATTTTATAAATTCTCGATTTCAGTATATATAAATCAAAAAGCCATTAAATAAATATATAACATTCAAAAGATAATAAAAAACCTTTAAAATATAATTTTTAATCCTCCCTCCCACATCTTAACCTTTATCCTATTATAATACTCTTTTCTTATGCTGATGAAAAAAAAAATAGGGTGTGTTAAATGGTGAAAAAACAGAATTATAATAATTGTGGGTTCGAATCCCACCATCAGCAATCCTACTATAAAATAAAAACATAATGGAGTGAAATAAAACATGGTAGAATCCTACAAAATACAAAGCAAAATAACAACAGCAATCGGAGGAATCTGCACAATAATAACCATACTCGGAGTACCACAACTACAACAAATATTCCCAGGATGCGGCCAATACATACCAGCAATCGTAGCCCTAGCAACATGGTACACATCACAAACCACCGAAAACACCCGAGTAGAAAGAGCAGAACAACTAGCAATACTCAACTACCAAGAACAACAAACAGAGAATAATAATCCTCCAGAAGAAAACATCGCAGAACTAAACCCAGAACATAATACCATACTGGAGGAATCATAATGACAGAAGCAAAATACGAATGCGTACACGAACAACTACTACAAAACCATAGCCTAAAATTAAAAGAACTAGAAACCGAAATAGACTTCAAAAAAGAAAAAATCGATACAATACTCGACGACCAGAAAAAAATGGATAAAAAAATAGATACACTAATCGACACCGTAAACACAATCCAAATGAAAAGCATCATGGGAGATAGTGATATAAACCAACGAGTCAGTAGTATAGAATCAGAATTATCAACTGTCAGATGGATGCTTGGATTATCCGTAACAGTATTAGGAGTAGCAATCGCAGCATTAGCATTCCTAGTAACACACATCCATTAGAATCTTGCGACTAATAACAAAAAGTATAGTAAGAACAATGTAAACCTTAACATGTTAAACTTAACATGTTAAATTTAACATTAACATTAACGAAAATTAACAAGTATTTTCACACACTAACATATAGGTGTAACCATGGTAAGAAAAGGTAAAATAGAAACATCACCCCATTTTAACGAAATAGTCGACCTACTAGTAGCAGGATACACACCAAGATATGTTTCAGATTACCTCTTAAATGAATATAATGAAAAAATATCATATGTTACCCTGAACAAATATCGTAAAAATAACTTGAATGTTAAAGCAGCCGTCCGACAAAAAATTATCGAGGAAGAACGTAAAAAGAAAAAAGAAACTGCACATAAAACTGCAGAAAAAGCAATTGAAAAAGAAGCAAAAAAAGAAATACAAGCAAAAGAAAGTCTTGAAATAGCTACAGATTACAGATTCCAAGATATAAAAAAATTAGATACCCTCATCAATGAATCAGAAAAAATCCGTATAGACCTGGATAATATTAAAATAGATTCTGAAAAATATGATCCCTATAAGGAGATTAACTTAAAAATCAAAATGAAGAAACTCGGATTAGATGCGATTAAACTAAAATATGAAATGATTGATGAAGATGAATTAGAGGTTAATATTCATGATGATAGACCTATGAATAGTTGGGATTCAATTGAAAAGAGCAGGCAAGAATACCTCAAAACGAAAAAGCAATGATTATTTTCGTTTTGGTAAATGGGGTGAAACTAGTCTTGATTTTATTTTCTGCAGTGATGCATGGATTAATGTTGCGGAAGGTAGTGTACGTTCAGGAAAAACAATTGCATGTAACCAACGTTTTGTAGAGTTCGTACAAAAATCAGATTCTGATGAATTTTTAATTAGTGGTAAAACAAGTCAATCCCTGAGAAGGAATGTGATTAAACCATTAATGAAAATGATGAATACTGATGATGTCTCTTATGATTATCGCAAGCATGATGGTGAATTAGAGATTGAAGGTAAAATCTGTTACACTATGGGGTTCAATGATGAAAAGGCTGTAGATGTAATTGCAGGTATGACTGTTGGGGGATGGCTTGCTGATGAGATAGCAAGATGTCCTAGAAGTGCAGTTGAAATGGCAATCAGCCGTTGCAGTGACATTGGAGCAAAGATGTTCTGGAACACTAATCCAGATAGTCCCTACCATTACCTTTATGAAAATTATATTAACAATCATGATTTATTGAAATCAGGAACTCTTAAAAGATGGAAGTTCTTATTAGATGATAACCCAAATCTAGACCCACAATATGTTATTGAGTTGAAAAGGGTCAATCAAAAAAGTGAAGTATTCTATAAACGTAATATCCTCGGGGAATGGGTAATAGCTGAAGGAGCAATATATGATAAATTCATTGAATCAGAGAATACATTTAATTTACATCCACATTTACATGATATTAATATCTGCTGTGATTATGGAGTCAGTACCGTAACCACCTTCGGAGTAATGGGTATACATAAAGATCCCCTAGAAGGTAACTCATATTACCTGTTAACTGAAACCTATTATGATGCAGAGGAAACTGGTGTTACACAATCAGATAGTGAACGAGTAGATACAATTGTAACACTACAAGATGATTATAAATTAACTAATAAAAATACATTATACTTACCACATGATGCAGCTAGTCTAAAATCAGCTTGTGAAAAAGATAAACGAATAAAAATGCGAATCGAAACATATACTCCGAATACATATGAGGATATTAACACTATCCAAGATTTAATAGCTAATCGTAAATTCAAAATACATAATAGTTGCACTCATAGTATTACACAGGCACAAACATATTGTTGGGATAAAAAAAGCCAGCAAAGAGGAGAAGATAAACCATTAAAAATAAATGACCATTGCCCAGATATGTGGCGTGGTGGAATCTGCGGACCAATGAAAACCAGTAAAAAATCTATTTATCATGCACCAAGGAGAATACAATTATGAACTGGAAAAACAGGATAATGAAAGGAATAAGGAAACTCCCAAGTATCCGTGAACCAAAATTATCAGAAGCAGATAAATTAAGAAGAAGCCTCTTATGGACATTACAACCAAGAGTAAAAGATGTGGGATTAAATATAGGAACCTACTTTGAAGCCGGTGATATGCCATGGGTAAGAGTCTGCAGAAGAGTAATAAAAAATCGTGTAATCAGTCTCGGATACCAAGTAACTAATCCTGATACTGAATTTAATCATCCATCAAGTGTAAATTACCTGACTAACCTGATGAAGAATCCAATGGGTGTTCATGCAGGTGATTTCTTTGAAACTTATTTATCTCGTATGTGGGATAGTTTCCTTGTAACTGGTGATGCATTTGCACGTGTACATTATAATGATGTATTTGATGGTGTACCTGAAGGTTTAGAATTCCTACCATTTGAATGGATGATGTATGATTATCAGACTGACCAGTGGGGTTTAAAGTATAATGATACTCGTTTTGAGAATGATGAGATAATACATTTCAGTGAACCTGGTATACGTGGTGAGAAATGGGGTACTAGTCTTATTGATTCACTTGCAAGATACCTGGCTTTACAATTATATGGTTTAAAATATAATACATCAGTTTTTGAGAATAATGGTATTAATCCACGTGCAGTAATGAATTATGATATTAATATTGAATATGATGACTTATTACGTGAGATTGAAAGATTAGAAAAGGATCGTAAAGAGAATCCTGAGGGAGTATTAGTTGTCCAGGGTGCTGAGTATATTCAGACACAAACCAGTAATAAGGATATGCAGTATGTTGAATTAGAAAACCTTGTACGTGATATAACATTAAGTATTTATGGTGTTACACCTGCCGAAGCTGGAATCATTGAATCTGGTAATCTTGGTGGGGGTACTGGTCAATCACAGAAAGAAACTGTGAAAGCTAATTTATCCGGTTGGTTGAAATTATTTGAGGGTTGTCATAATAAAGTATTTGGTCGTTCAGGATTCGAGGAATTATTTGAATTCCGTGAAATGGATTTAGAGGATAAGGAGAAACGGGCTATTATCGAGGATAAACAGTTACGTAATGGTACTAGTTTTGTTAATGAGGTTCGTGCAAGTTATGGTTGGGATCCTGTAGACTGGGGTGATAGACCATTACCATATTCAGCGAATAATGGTTTAAATGAACTTGATACTGAACCTGATGCACAGAAACAATTACAAACTTATCGTAAAGCATTGTTGTTAGAAAGACTAAGGACAGATTATTAATGATAACTGATACTCATCGTAGAATATCCACTAATAAATTATTAATGGATATTTGTGATTTCAATAAGGATTTATTTGATACTTCCACTTTATCAGTTAAAGAGATTGAATATTTTAAAAGTATCATCCAAGGATTCGAAACACAGACACAATTCTATATTGACTGGTTAGATAGTGATGAAGCACATCGTATATTCTATGAGAATGAAGAATATAATGAACAAACATTCCCACGGATAGAAGAACAGATACGAGAGATTATCGGGGATACTAGTTATAAAGCTGATAAAATCATTAATCATATCTATGATTCAGGATTACAAGCAGGTGCTGATGAGATACGAAGAACCAAATATTATAATGATGCAACCAGATATGGATTAGAATTCCTACAAGCATATAATTTCGAGTTAATCACTAATATTAATACTGAGTTGGCTAATCATATAAGGGCTGAAATCTTCCTTGGTATTACTGCCGGTGAAGATATGCCATCGGTAGCTAAAAGGATATTAGAGGCTACTGATAATAGTTTGACTGGTAAGACTTTATCTGCACGTCAACGTGCTATGATGATTGCACGGACTGAA
>CADBPS010000019.1 GCA_902796575.1 uncultured Methanobrevibacter sp.
GCTGATATAATGTAATAAAAAATAATTGCATTATAAATGATGCACTATTTTCAAAAAATACTGCTTTTTAAACCATCAATTTAAAATTTAAAAATATATTTCCTATTTTTTCTGAATTTAATATGCCCAGCAATAGTAAGTGAAAAAAGTATGTACTGGTGGTTCTAGGATTTTACTTGATTGTGATGGTCATTATTTGCTTTAGAATTTTTCGGCTTTGTTTTACTTTAGAGTTTTGATTATGTTGACATTATTGTTACATTATCTGTTAATTCTTTTTTTTTTATATGGTTCTAATTTGGATGTAATCATACTAAAATTATTGAAGGGGATTATGGAATAAGCATCAATTTGCCTTGAAAACATAAATTGTGGTTATATTTGGAACCCCTATTTATTTCATTTTACATCTTGGTTGTAACAAGTAGTATTTGTTTTAGTGTTTTTTCATCTATTTTGTTGTTTTTGTTTTCTACAACTTCTTTTAGAAGTTTTTCCGCAGTGTTTTTAGCTTTTTCTGCAGCATTTGCTCTTTTTCTCTCGTTGTTTATCATTTGTTCTGCTTTTTTTCTTTCTCGTTCTGTGATTTGCTCTGTCACCTGTTGTGTTACTTGTTCAGTTACTTGTTCTGTAACTTGTTGTGTGACTTGTTGTGTGAGCTGCTCCATTCTTTCTCTTTCATATTTTTCGATATAGGATGTTGTCATTGTTATAACCTCCATCAATTCTTTTTTCTTGGAATCGTCATCAATGTATAATTCTATTAAAATCATCTGACACAATGTTATTGCGTCACGATTTTCCTCCGAAATATTCAGTTCTTGAGTCATATTGCATATCTCTTCCACCAACTTTTTTTCATCATTGTAGCAATGATTTGTTAGCGGTAAAATTGAGAAAACATATTGCTCATACTCACTGAGTTCTTCATTTTTCTTGACTTTATCCTTAATATTATTTAGTATTAATCCTCCATTGATTTTCGGAATATGATATATTTTTCCATTATATTCAAGATTAGCCAAAATTTGCAGTCTATTTGCAGATGTTTTATCATCATCCACTACAATTATCCTTTGATCTATCACTTCATCATAAAAGAAAGCATATTGAATAACATATTCAAGATCTCTTTTTAAAATGGCTTTTGAAAGAGGCCGTTTATGGAATTCTATATTTATCAATCCGTTTTTTTCCCCTCAACAGTATATCCATTGATTTTACATCTTCACCAGGCTTAAATATTTCACACGATATAATTTCATAATCATCTTCTGGAATTTCTGCAATTGAAATTAATGCATTAGTGAAAGCGTGAGTTGCTATTTTGAATATAGAATCATATTTGTTTTTAACTGAATTATTAATGGGTTTTATTCTAATTTCAATTACCTCCAATCATTTTTTTCATCGTCGTAAATATATGCCAGCAAATATTGTTCGACAAACATATTCTTGGTAATATGGAATATATAAAGTATTCTTACGTCTGATTAAAAATTAACATTCTTATATCAATATGATGAAATGGTAATTTCTTATTAATTTTTACATCCCATTATTTTGATAAATTTATTGTTATGTGTGGGGATTCGGATAAAAATCATCATTCGGCATACATTTTAACTTATCACTGGATACCGGTTATTGGATATTCTGAAAAAGTGATTAATCAGTATACTGGTTATAAAATGTTTATTTTTAATAGTATTGCGGTGTATGGTGGGATAATTGGAAAATTAATTATATTCATATATTGTTTAATCTAATGTAATATTGCAATATAATTTTATTTATATTAATTAACATGAAAATTATTGATGATAATTTTAATTTAATACATTTGAATAATAAGTTATCCAAACAATATATTTAACATATACATATATTTATTAAAAAGTGATATTTTTGCTATGAAAACTAAAGCGTAAAAATCAGATATATATCAACAAAGAGCATGTTGTCGGATGTGTCAATTCAACAGCAATGAATCGCTGTAAGATTATGCAGTATAAGTTTCTATGTCAAAAAACAAACAATTTTATCTCCTATTGATGATGAAAATTTAATTCATCATTGGTGAAAAGAGTGAAATGTCAAGACATTAAATCATTTTATATAATATTACAAATAAAAGTTATCACATAATATAATGGTGGTTAAATGAGAATTTTATTAATTCATTCTGATTATTTGAATTATAGTGTTAAAAAGAAAACCCCTGTGGCTGAAGAAATTGATGAAGCTAAACATTCAGGTGCTTTCGATGATTCTTTAGTTGTTTTTACAGCTGTTGAGAAAGAAGATGAAGATAATCCTCAAGGTATTGTAAATAATTTAGTTAAGGAAGTTGTTAAAACTAATAATCAAGTTAATGCTGAAAATATTGTTTTATATCCATATGCCCATTTATCTTCTTCATTAAGCTCACCTAAAGTCGCTGTTCAAATTTTAAAAGACGCTGAAGAAGCTTTGAATAATGAAAACCTTAATGTCATTAGAGTTCCGTTTGGATGGTACAAAGCTTTTGAAATTTCATGTAAAGGTCATCCCCTAAGTGAACTTTCAAGAACAATCACAGCGGATAGCGAAGAAGAAAAAATAGAAAGAAAACCTTCAAAATGGCAGATTTTGGAAAATGATAAAATAACTGAGATTGAAGATTTTAAATTTGAAAATAAGGCTTTCAAGCAGCTTGTTGACTATGAATTAGGTCGGGGTGCATCTGATGAAGGTGAACCTCCTCACGTTAAACTGATGCGTGAAAAGGAAGTCTGTGACTATGAACCTGCTTCTGATGTTGGAAATCTTAAATGGTATCCGAAAGGCAGGCTGGTACGGGACTTATTAGCTGATTATGTTTATAATCTTGTTGTTGATAGGGGAGCAATGCCTATTGAAACTCCAATTTTCTATGATTTGGATAATGAAGCAATTTATCAGCATGCATATAAATTTGGTGAAAGACAGTACAGGACTGATACTAAAAAGAATCTTATGCTTAGATTTGCATGTTGTTTCGGTGCATTCAGATTATTGGGCAGTTCATTTTTAACCTGGAGAAATTTACCTGCTAAATTATATGAATTATCAACTTACAGTTTCCGTTTTGAAAAAAAAGGTGAAGTTGTTGGTCTTAAAAGGTTAAGGGCGTTTACAATGCCTGATTGTCATTCATTCTGTGAAGATGTACCTTCATCACTGGTGGAATTTTCAAATCAGACTGATATGTGTGTGCAGACAGGTAAGGATTTAAATCTTGACTTTGAAGTAATATTTAGGGCAACACAGGACTTTTTCGATGAAAATGAAGAATGGATGTATGAAGTAGCATCCAAGTTCAATAAACCTATTCTTTTGGAAATTTTACCTGAAAGACATCATTACTGGGTTTGTAAAATAGATCTTACCAATATTGATTATTTAGGACGTCCGATAGAAAATCCAACTGTTCAAATTGATGTTGAAAGTGGTAAACGATTTGATATTGAATATCTCGGTGAAGACGGCAAGCAGCATAATCCGATAATACTGCACTGTTCTCCAACCGGAAGTATTGAAAGAGTATTATGTGCAATGCTTGAAAAAACTGCTATTGAATTAAATGAAAAATCTCCAATGCTTCCAACATGGTTGAGCCCGATTCAGGTAAGAATAATTACTGTCGGCGAAAATCATTTGGAATTTGCCGAAGAGCTTTATGAAAAAATAAATGATGCCAACATTCGCGTTGATGTTGATAATCGTGATGAAAGTGTCGGTAAAAAGATAAGAGGCGCTGCAAAAGAGTGGATACCATATATTTTCGTTGTTGGAGATAATGAAGTTGAAACATCCAGATTCCAGGTTACTGTTCGTGAAACCGGTGAAAAAGTAGATATGGATGTTGATGAATTAATAGCTGAAATTAAAGAGAAAACTAAAGGAATGCCGTATAGGAAATTGCCTTTACCAAAGGATATTTCAAAAAGAATTAATTTCCAATAATTATATTTATTGATAAAAATAGACTTATTATTACTAATGGAGGAATTATTTAATGTATAATATAGGAGAAGCTTTAATTGGTGATGGTCCGGAATTGGCTCATATTGACTTATTAATAGGAGATAAAGAAGGACCTGTTGGTCAGGCTTTTGCTAATGGTTTATCGAACCTTTCAGTAGGTCATACTCCATTGACAAGTGTAATCAGACCAAATTTAATGACAAAACCAGCCACTCTAATCATTCCTAAAGTAACTGTTGGGGATTTAGATGATGCTAGTAAAATTTTCGGGCCTGCTCAGACTGCTGTTGCAAGGGCAGTAGCTGATGCAGTTGAAGATGGATACATTCCAAAGGATATCGTTGAAGATATTGTTATTAATGTAAGTGTATTTATCGACCCTTCCGCAAAAGACTACAGGAAAATTTATCAGTACAATTATGGTGCTACAAAATTAGCTATTAGAAGAGCAATGGAATCCTACCCATCTATAGATAAAGTTCTTGCTGAAAAAGACCGTGGAACTCACCCAATTATGGGTTTCAAAGTACAAAAACTTTGGTCTCCACCATACCTACAAGTTGCACTTGATTTGGATAATAAAGAAGCAATGGCAAGAATATTGGCTGATATTCCAGATAAAGAAAGAGTTCTTATTGAAGCAGGTACTCCTCTAGTTAAGAAATTTGGTGTTGGAGTTGTTGAAGATATTAGAGCTTTATCTCCATCAGCTTTCATTATTGCTGATTTAAAAACTTTAGATGTTGGCCGTGTTGAAATCAAAATGGCTGCTGATGCTACTGCTGATGCAGTTGCTATTTCAGGTCTTGGAACTATCGAATCCATCAAAAAGGCAATTCACGAAACTCAAAAGCAGGGTATTTACTCTATTTTGGACATGATGAATGTAGCCGACTTTGAAGAAAAATTATCTCAATTGCCTGATGATTTAAAACCAGATATAGTTTTATTACATAGAAATGTTGATTTAGAAACATATAAAGCTGAAAAAGGTGAAGACACTAGTGAAATGACAGAATGGGGTAATATCAAAAAGATTAAAGAGATTCTCGGCAAAGGCCTGGTTGCTGTAGCAGGAGGAATCACCCCGGACAACGTTGAAGAAGCAATAAGAAAAGGCGCAGATATTATTATTGCAGGAAGATATATTATCGGTTCAAGGGATGTTAGAAGATCTGCTCAAGACTTCCTTGCTCATTTCCCTCCAGATCCAGATAATATGAGACTTGCAATGGATGAGGATGAACAGGTAGATTAGATTAATTTCTAATCTATTTTTTTAGGTGATAAAATGGGTTTTTGTAATTCATGCGGCAGACCTATAGTCAAAGCAGATTATGGAACAAATAAGGATGGAAGTTTAAATCCACTTTTTTGCAAGGATTGTTTTATGGATGGTGAGTATACAGAACCCGATATTACTTTATCAGAAATGATTATTCGAAAATCAAAAGAGATGATGGAAAAAAATCCAAGATTGCCTGAAACTACTGCAACTGGTATTACAACCAACTTCATTCCAGGCCTGAGGAGATGGAATCCTGAATTCGAAGATGATTTCGAATATTAACTTTTATTTTTTAAGATAAACTCTCTTACTTTACTTGCAAGATATTCATCATAATTTTTGTTGGCTTTCATCGTGTAGTGTTCTTCTTCTAAATCATTGTATCGGTCAACTAAGTCATTATAATCAAGGACCAGTGTGTCATAATCTCTTTCTAAATCCTCGTTTTCTGCATAAAGTTCAGCATAGATGGTTTTTGCATTGAGATTTTCCTGTTCTAACTGATCACATTTACCTGTTATTTCCGCATAACTGTTTTTAACATCTTCATTCTTTTCTTTCAGACTGGAGCATTTGTTTTTAAGATTTTTGTTTTCTTCCTTGATGCTGTTGTATTTCGTTCTGAGGTTCTCATTTTCTATTTTCATATTAAAGTATTTGCTTTTAATATTTTCATTTTCCTCTATTAACCTTGAATGTTTTGTTCTGATTGATTTATTCTCTTCTTTCAATATTGACAGAGTATCCTTTTTTGCCTCAAGGCTGATTCTTTCCAGGTTTTTTATTTCATCTTCTTTTTCTTCGAGCTCTTTTTTAAGCTTCTCAATTTGCTTTTCACATTCTGGATTCATCTCATTAAGTTTTTGGTTCAATTCTTTCACTTCCATCATATATAGATAATTGGCAACCTGCATTGTATTCAGTTCTTCTTCCAGTTCAAGAAATCTTTCAATTTCACATTGTGGTACTATAATTACTTCTTCCCCGTTTTCGTATATGTCCTCGTTTTTGGGTACAGTAATCTGAATCTGCTCGGTAATGTACTTTTTTTTCGAACCGTCTTTAAGTGTCCGATTATATTCCCTTGAATACTTCTTGACAATACCTTTCCCCACTTTCATCTTCATCCCCAATACTTATATGCTATTACTATATTATTAGTCTTCGATTGTAATAAATATGTTGGAGAGATTTTATTATTGTTGATGAATATAATATTTTATATGAAAGTTTTTGGTATTTGCGGAAGTCCTAGAAATAATACAACGGAGTATGTGCTTAGAAATGCTATTGACAAACTTGAAAGTAAAAATTTTGAAACCAGTATATTTTTCTGTGCAGGTAAAGATATTAAACCCTGCATGCACTGTGATTACTGTTTAATGAATAAAAAATGCATCATTGAAGACGATATGTCAATTGTCTATGAGAACTTACTGGATGCTGATGGTATAATTTTAGCCACTCCCATTCAGAGCGGAGGAATATCATCTAATTTAGCCACTATTATGGACAGAACCAGAGCTCTTGAAGCTGTCGACTATAATATTTTAAGAGGTAAAATAGGCATGAGCATCGCAGTCGGCGGAGACAGAACAGGAGGGCAGGATTTTGCTCATCTCAAAAACATCACTTATTTCATGATTCACGGTATAATTCCCGTTAGCGGAGGGCCCTTCGGGTCTAATTTAGGTGCTTCTTTCTGGTCAAATGATAATCTGGATGATATTAAAAATGACAGTTATGGTATGGAATCACTGGATAGAACATTAGTTGAATTTGAAAAATTCTTAGTAAAATATATTGACTAATAATATTTATATATCACGATTTATATAAAATTTATAGGTTAATTTTTCGTGGGTTGTTGATATGTCGAATAAGTTGATTAGAGGCAGTATATTAATATTTCTGGGCAATATCATTTTTCGTATTGGCGGATATATTTATCGTTTTTTAATGGCTATGCTTTTGGGGCCTGCAATGTATGGTGTTTTAGGTCTCACTCTGCCGTTTCAGGGTATTTTTCAAACTTTATCGGCAGGAGGTCTTCCTCCTGCAATAGCTAAATATGTGGCTGAATACAATGTTGTCAACGAGTCGGACATGGCTAGACAGACAATTTATACTGCTTTGAAAATAATGGTATTTTTAGGTTTGTTTTCAGGAGCCATGATGATTTTTGTTGTAGCGCCGTGGCTTGCCTACAGTTACCTGGGAAAACCTGTAGCTCTTGTTCCTTTACAGATTGTCGGTCTTATAACTCCATTCAGTGTTATTGTCGGTGCATTCAGAGGTGCATTTCAGGGTGTTTATAAAATGGAGTATATTTTATATACCCGAGCTATTGAACAGTTAGGAATGATACTTTTTGCAACTGCATTTGTTCTCATTGGACTTTCAACAGTCGGCGCATTATGGGGTACAGTTTTAGGATATTCATTTGCAGCTGTTTCTGCCGTTTATATTTTTAAAGTCCATATGCCAAAATACATTCCAGAATCCAGTCCCGATTTTGTTTTCACAAGAAAGGATGAGCTGAAACTTGCTGTTATGCTTCTTAGATTTTCTATTCCAGTTATCATAACAGCTATTGCTGAAATGCTGATTTATAACATCTGTGTAATTGTTATGGGTAAATTTTTAGCTTTGGATGCTATTGGTTTTTATTCTGCTGCAGATCCGATTTCCCGTTTGCCTTTAATGATTTCAATTTCTGTTGCGACTACAATTTTGCCGGCTTCTTCTGAGGCCTTTAAAATTAAGGATATTCCTGCCCTGCAGAAATATGTTAATGAATCCTATAAATATTCACTTCTCTTTGTTGTTCCGATGTGTATTGGTATAGCTTCATTTACAGCACCGATTTTAAGGGTATTCTACTTTACTGATCCTGCATATGTTGCCGGTGCCTCTGCATTAGCTATATTGGCTATTGGTATGACTTTTTATTCAATATTTGCAATTTCAACAAGTATTGTTCAGGGAATCGGTTATCCTCGCTTTCCAATGTATGTTCTTATTATTGGGGCTATCATTACTGGTGTTTTAAGTTGGATTATGGTTCCAATGTATGGAATAGCCGGAGGTGCTCTTGCAACTACAATAGCTTGTTTTGTAATGATGATACCTCTTGTATATGCTGTATTCAAATTAACTGAAACAAAACCGCCTAAACTTTCAGTTGTCAAGATAATCGTAGCATCACTGATAATGGGAATTGTTGCATTTTTCATTCCAAAAAATGCTTATTTCCTGTTCCCTGGAATTATAGCATGTATTATTGTATATTTCTTTGCTTTAATTTTAGTAAAATTCTTCACTAAAGAGGATATTGCATCCCTGAGGGCATTATCATCTAAATTCGGAGCTTTATCAAAAATTATCAATAAAATTTTAGATTTTGTTGAAAAAATTGAATTCAGAAACAATTATTTATAATGAATAATATAAATTCTTTCGGAGGACTGTAAAAGTATGACTGATGTAAAGGCAAGCGTTGAATACAAAATCATATTGGATGATAATTCTTTTTTACTGGATAATAAAAAGTATCAGCTGCTGGAATCAATTTTAAACACCGGTTCATTAAGGGAGTCTGCTGAAGTGGTTAAGATTTCCTATAGGACTGCACTGAATTATATTGAGAAAATAGAATCTAATTTACAGGTTAAAATTGTAAACACTTCCAAAGGAGGCAAAGGCGGTGGCGGATGTACTACATTAACTGAAGAAGGATATTCAATCCTGAAAGAGTGCAAAAAAATCAATGCAATAATGGAGCTTCACCGTGATGTCAATGAAATCGAATCTGAAGTTTTAGCTATTGACGAGAAAAAAGGAGTAATGACTATTGGATTTACAAATCTGGAAGTTAACATTCCATTAAATAGAAGTTATGAAATTGGAGATAAAATTCTGGCTTTAATCAGCTATGATAATATTTTTTTAATGCTGACACCTCAAAAATCAAGTATCCGCAATATAATAAAGGGCAGAATTGTTGAGATGAAGCTGAAAAATGAAATTATTAGAGTAAAAATAGATGTTGGAGGAATTTTAGTATATTCGGATATTACATTATCTGCCGAAAAAGAATTGAATCTCAGCATTGGAAAAGAAGTTTATATTGGATTTAAAGCAATGTCTGTTGCTACTTTAAAATTCTAATTATTGGGTGATAGTCATGTTGCAAATAATAGTTGACGAGTCAAAATGTATTGCATGCGGAAAATGCGAGGAAATATGCCCTAAAGCCGCTAAAATCTGGAAGATTGGTAAGGTGGCAAAAATTCTTGATTTAAGATATTGTCATGTCTGCACACTGTGTGCTATGGAATGTCCTACAAATTGTATTAAGATACTTCGTGATGGACAGGAAGCTGATATTCTCTAAACAAAATGTAATCAGGTAATTATTATGAGTAGAATTGCAAGTGCTCGAAGAAAAACATCAGAAACAGACATAGAAATTCGAATAAGTCTGGACGGTAGCGGTGAGTATGATATTTCCACCGGAGTTTATTTTTTCAATCACATGCTGGAGTCATTTTCAAAACACAGTATGATTGATTTGAATATATCTGCAGCAGGTGATGTCCAAATAGATGATCATCATACGGTTGAAGATGTTGGAATTTTATTGGGTGAGGTTTTTAATCAGGCTATTGGTGATAAAAAAGGTATTAAAAGAATGTCTCATGCAATTGTTCCTATGGATGAGTCAGTAGCTACCGTTGCAGTTGATATAAGCGGTCGCAGCTATTGCAATATGGATTTGAACTTCAGGAATGAAAAAATTGGAGATTTGACTTCAGATATTATCATTCACTTTTTTGAGTCTTTTGCATCTTCAGCTAAAATAAATATTTATGGGGAAGTTAAAGGTTTTAACGACCATCATAAGGCAGAAGCTATTTTCAAAGCTTTTGCACGTGCATTAAAGGATGCCATTAAAATAGAGCATAATCAAATACCTTCAACCAAAGGTATTTTATCCTAATTTTTTTTTTAATAACGCTTCATTATCTTTCAAAAAACAGGTTTAAAGTATAATGGTGAGGTTAATGAGTAGGATTGGACCTACTCTGGTTTTGATATTAAATCGGTTTTACGACCAGGGTTTCCTTCTTTCATGTGAGGGGTTCTTAAAACTGTGTCGTTCGATTTTTCTAATTCTCTTGCTTCTTGTGCTAATTTAGCAGCTGAAGCAGCTATTTCGTGAGCGGCTGCAACTAATGGTATGAAGTTTTCAAATCCTTTGGTCATGAAACAACCTTTCATATCTAAGTTTGCAACGGATCCTGCCATTTCATATGCTGCAATAGCTTTTGCTTTTGCATATGGGTTTGCGAATTCTGCAGCTTCAACAGCTTTTTCAGCAGTAACAATGAGTTTAGGTAATTCAATTTCTTCGCCAGCATCAGCAGCAGCAATAACAGCGTCGAGAGTTTTTTGTACTAATCTTAAAGCACCAGTTTCAGCTAATACTTTAATGATGTCAGCATTGAAAATAGCCATTTCAGTTGGGTCTAACCATTCTCTTTTAGCACCAATCATAGGGTCAGACATTACAATAATGTAACCTAAACCTTGTTCATCCATTTCATCCTTTTTACTTTTACCCGGTGCATCACCAATGATGATTGCAGGTAAGTCTTTTTCGGATAATAATTCCCTTGCTTTAGCTGGTCCTGGTGCTCCTGGATTAGGTGAGATGAATATTGCAAAATCAGGTTCAAACTCATCTACTTTAGGAACAACATCTTCTACTTGTTCAGGATTCATTTTTGCACCAGATCCAAATACTCTAACATCAATATTTGGCCTGTCTGCTCTTTCGTCTAACAACAAATCGATAACAGGTGAAGTACCAATGTTACCACTTTTCACTATAGCAATTTTAACTACCATATTTTTTAATCTCCTATCATTTATACTATTAAGTATGGTATGAAATTATTTAAATATGTATTCATTTTTCCGTGAAAGTTATTACTTAAAAAGCAGTTTATAAAAAAAGTGAGAGAGTGGTTCCGACGAGATTCGAACTCGTGATCCCCTCCTTGTAAGGGAGGTATCCTACCACTAGACCACGGAACCAACAATATAATATTTGATGTAATCAATATATAAGTCTTTCGTTATTTTGCATAAATATAAATAAAGTCAATATAAATATATAATTGTGATGTGATAATATGGCTTGGGATGATACAGCAAGTAAAATATGGATGGATGGAAAAATTATTGATTGGAAAGACGCTAATATTCATGTACTCTCTCATGTAGTCCATTATGGAACAAGTGTCTTTGAAGGAATAAGAGCATATGACACCGAAAATGGTGTTGCAGTATTTCGCCTAAAAGAACATGTAAAAAGACTGTTTGATTCAGCAAAAATCTATAAAATAGATATTCCATATACACAGGAGGAAGTCGCTGAAGCCATCAGGCAAACAGTCAGAGTAAATGACTTAAAATCATGTTATATACGTCCTATTGTTTTTCGAGGATATGGTGAATTAGGTGTGAATCCTCTGAACTGTCCTGTAAATGTTGTTATTGCAGCATGGGAATGGGGATCATATCTTGGAGAAGAAGGAATGGCAAACGGGGTTGACATAGGAGTTTCAACCTGGAGAAAACCTGCACCAGATACATTTCCGACACTGGCCAAATGTGGAGCCAACTACATGAATTCACAGTTAGCTAAAATCGAAGCTATTGAAAACGGTTTTGATGAAGCAATCATGTTGGATTATACGGGATACGTTTCTGAAGGAAGCGGGGAAAATATTTTTCTGGTTGAAGACGGGGTCCTACATACACCAACAATTGCATCATCAAATTTAAGAGGAATTACCCGTGATTCCATTATTACCGTAGCTAAAGATTTAGGCTATGAAGTAATTGAAGAAACAATTACCCGTGAAAGACTATATTTGGCAGATGAAGTATTTTTCACTGGAACAGCAGCTGAAGTAACTCCGATAAGGTCAATTGATCATAAAACTATCGGAATCGGAAAAAGAGGTCCTGTTGCAGAAGAAATCCAATCTACATTCTTTGAAATTGTTGAAGGCAGCAAAGATGACAAATACGGATGGTTGGACTTCATCTAAAATGGTGTGATAAATGGATATTATTCAGGGAATAATTATTGGAATTATCCAAGGATTAACTGAATTTTTACCTGTAAGCAGTTCCGCACACCTTGTTTTGATTCAGAAGTTATTGGGAGTTGAAAGCTCCCTTTCTTTTGATGTATTTTTACACTTGGCCACCTTGCTGGCTGTAGTAATATTTTTCCGTGCAGATATTTACAAGATAATATGTGCATGGTGGGCCAGCATCGGAGATATAATGCAGCACAGATTCCTTGAGGGTTTCTACTCCGATTCATACAAAAGACTTTCATGGTATGTTATTTTAGCCACAATCCCTGTCGGCATCGTCGGTGTTTTATTCGAAAGTCATATTGACTCTTTGTTTGCAGGGGAATTGTATGTTCCGGGATTTTTTCTGTTTGTAACCGGGACAATATTGTATTTATCTCAAAGAATAGCTTCAGGAAGAATAGATTTAAATCATATGGGATTTTTCCAGCCCCTGTTTATGGGTTTGGCTCAGGCATGTGCAATAATGCCGGGGCTCTCCCGTTCCGGAACAACTATTGCAGCGGGTCTAGTTTCAGGCCTTGACAAAGATTTTGCAGCTAAATTCAGTTTTATATTATCTATACCTGCAATTTTTGGAGCATTCATAGTTCAGCTGAAGGATATTGGAACATCAATAGGCGGTGATGCAGGGCCTATATTTTTAGGTTTTGTAGCTTCCTTTGTTTCAGGATATTTTGCCATCAAATGGTTAATCACCATTATTCAAAACAAAAATCTCGATATTTTTTCATACTATTGTTGGATAATGGGAATCGTTGTTTTTATGGCTTCAATAATACATATTCTTTAAAAAATTAAATAAGGGGAATAAATAATTTAACCGCAGGTCTTTTCTATTTTTTCCCTTAATTTATCAACGGGTACTCCACGGGCCAGTGCAGTAAACATGGCACCTCCCGCACCTGCACCTTCTTTAACAAAACCGTCAAGATAATTTTTCAAACCGGCATGACTGGATAATTCAAATCCAGGATCAACACTGTGAATAGTAAGATCCTCATCAATCTGTGCCATTAAATCAAGCAAATCTGCAGTTTCATCACCTACAACATAAACGGTTGTTGCAATATTAATTCTTGTGAAATCAAAACTTGGCTTAATGGATTTGATAACGGCACATGCAGCAGCCATTTGAGTACCTCCGGCAAGCACAACAGGTATTTGCTCATCAACACCTAAAACAAAACCTGAAATAGCTGCAAGAGTAGGGTCACCAACAGCTCCAATAGCCTGAAGACCATCAATATTGTCGCTTTGAGGATCTAAACCTGCATTTTTAAGTCCTTCATCAACGATTTTTGTTTTCATGTCATGTGGATTATGGGGCATACTTCCGCTTACCTTCTCGTTGGCGTCATAACCTAAAGCTTTTAAAACTCCTAAAGCAGTTGTTGTTCCGGCGGCAATACTTTCGCCAATAATCAGCATAGGATGGCGTCTGGCCAATTCAGCACCTAATTCACGAGCATTTTCATAGATTTCCAATGGGTTTAAAACTCCTTTGCCGGTTCTAATATCCCGTCCATATTCCTTTCCGAGCCTCATGCAATCAATATTCGGTTTGATTTTACATCCGGCATCTGCAATGATGAAAGGTATGTCAGCTATTTCCAATGAAGCCTTTGTAAGCATAGCGGGTGTTGGAGCAGCAGCTTCACCAACAACTGTTTGCGGAATATTTTCCATACATTTAACAGTTCCCAAAACCATAAGCTCTGAATCAGCAGCCGGTGTGTATTCTGTCAGTTCAGGTGTAGCTCCGGCACCTGATAAACTAGGTATTAATGAGGTTTCGGTTGTTCCAATTGTACAAATGAAAACCGGATCGATTACTTTTCCCAAATATTCCAGTATTTCATCTGACCCATATGTTGTAATTCCATCTATCATAATATATGTCTATTGTTGGTATGTGATTAAATATGTTTCTCCAACAGCTATTCTAAACTATTGTTTGTTCAATAATTGCTGAAGTACAATCTAATCTCCGATATTAGTTATATCATCTTATCAAAAATATGAATATTCATTATACATGATGTGTTTTTCTGGAAAATTCATACTTATTTACAAAGATAGAGTGTGTTCGTGAAGAGATGTATAAATTATAAAATGGTGATGATACTATCAATATTGATGCTATTCATAGTTATATGCACAGATAGTGCTGCAGTTGATGATAGTGTTAACCAAGGGAAATTTACCGGTAGATAATCGCTGATACTTTCAGGGGTTTAAATAATGTTATATCTAATGCCAGTGATAATTTCACAATTGAATTAGTACTGACAAATTATATAATAAAAGTGATTATATAAAATAAATTATATCAGACATCATAACTATTTTATATGGTGTGTTTTCTCATGAAATAAGTGCTGAAACTTATGCAACTTGTGGGATGAATTTAAATTATTACACTGTTATAAGTTAATTATAAATTTAATATGTAAATCTAGAAATAGGTGTTTATCATGGAGAAACGAGATATTCTAAGACATACATAATATCAATACTATTAATTTTCTTCATTATGGGTGCTGTAAGCGCTTCATCAGATGATATCGCAGAAGATGTGGTATCTTCTTGTAATGTTGAAAATACGAATCTAGTAGATGAATACCAAGTATCTAGTGGACAATCATCATTATTAATTGATTCTGCAGATACTTTTACGAATTTGAATGAATTGGTCATAAACACATCATAAGGTGACCAATTAGATTTAACAAATGATTATATATTTTCCGATCAGGACAGCGAATTAGTTAATGGAATAATTTTAAATAAATCCATAATCATTAATGGAAATGGACATACAATAGATGCAAATCAGCAGGCCAGAATATTTTACATAGAAAATGCTACCGTAACATTGCAGAACATCACCTTTAAAAACGGACAAACCAATAGTAATGTTACTCATGGTGGTGCAATATATATTCGGTCCGGAAGTTTAACTGTAACAGATTCTATATTTGTGGATAATAAAGCTTCTAATGGTTATTCTGCAGGGATACATGCTACAGATGCATGTGAATTTTTATCTGTGTCCGATTGTACTTTCAATAACAGCAGGATTGCCCATTGGGGTGCTGCTATATCATTCTATTGTCCGGGTTTAGTAAATAACTGTGAATTTTATAATGGGCATGCCGGTTTAGGCGGTGGAGCAATACTGATACAGTCAGAGTCAGTGACAGTAAACAATTCAGTATTTGAAAATAACTATGGCCGGGATGGCAGTGCTATAATAATGGTTTTTTCAGGTTTGGGAAATGAAATTTTAAACTGTAATTTTACAAACAATACTAGTGAATCTGCCGGTGCCATATATGTAAGACATGATTCAGGAAATAATATTATAGATTCATGTCTTTTTGTAAACAACACTTTAAATGCTCAAAATGGAGGCGGTGCTGCCATATTGCTTTCAACAAATGAGAATGGGGGTAACAATATAGTCAAAGATTCAATATTCATTGACAACAAGGCAAATAATACTGAAGGTGGTGCAATAAAAATTGACAGCCTGTTGAATCATATTATTAACTGTACTTTTTACAATAATACTGATAAAAATGGGCAAGATTCTATTGTATCTCAAAAACCTGTTCTTATAGAAAACATCACCATAGATGATAATTCAACAGACGATATTGAAAATTAAACATCAACCTGCCTAAAGGCGAATACATTATAACATCAAGTTATAACAACGCCAACATTGCAAACAAAATTACTATTGTATAATAATCCTTTTTTAGGATTATTACTTTTTTTTTTATTTTCCGCCTATTTCCATTAGAATTTAAAGCATTCACCGATACAGCCATTTCCTGTTAAGAACACGATTTATATTAAAAGAAATTCATGCCATCTGATAACTTTAATTTCTTATCATTTAGACCTGCTGATTTTATTATGCAATAATTATTGACTATTTTTTTTAAACGAAGCATCACATCTAATAAAAATTATGTCAGATTCACTATGTGTAAACTGTATTGGGATGATAACAAATTTGAAAAAATCACCTGAAAATGCTTCACATAAAATCATTTAAAATAATATTAGAATTCAACAATCATTTATTTAAACTTATTTTTTATGGATAATGCTTGAAATATAAATAAAAAATTTATTTTTGAAATTTAAAGATTTTCTCACCTTAAATCATATACAATTATATAATATGAATTATCAAAAATATATATCGTATAATTGTCTTGATAGGATTATACTTTAAATATATTTAAGAGGAGGATGTTAGTATGAAAATTAATACAAAGATATTAATTATCATTTTATGCTTGATTCTTTGCATATTGTTTTCAATAGGCAATGCAGCGGCTGCTGATGTTGACAGCGTTGATCAAGCAGTTAGTGTTTCAGAAATAAGCACTGACATAGCAACTATGAACGTCGAGGAGGTGAATATTGAAAACAATACCCTGCAGTCTGTCGACGAAGCAGAGGTTCTAGGAGATGACACAAGTAGTGTGGGTTCCTATTCTGACCTAAATATTTTAGTTCAGGGTAGTGACGGTCTATTAGTATTGGATAGAGATTATGCATATGATTCTACTATCGACAGTGCTTACGTTAGTGGTATTACTATCTCTAAAACCATCACAATTGATGGTAAGGGATATACCATTAGCGGCAGCAGCTCAGCAAGAGCTTTTACTGTTGATGCGGATGATGTGGTTTTCACAAACATTAATTTCATCAATACTAATATTGGAATTATTTCTAACGGAGCTAACACTCAGGTAGTTAATTCTAACTTCTCCAATGGAACCAATGGTGCTGTTCGTTTACATGGTCTCAACGGCAGAGTATTACATTCAACATTCACTAACATCTCTTCAAGTTATCATGGTGCTGTTTATTTATCGGGCTCAGGTGAAGTTATTAATTCTACATTCATAAAATGTTATAATACCAATTATTGGGGTGCTGCAATCAGTATTCCTGTCACGGCAGGCAGTGTTTCAGTTAGAGGTTGTTCTTTCATTGAATGTACAGTTAACGCATCTTATGATTATGCAGGTATTGTTTATACTCAAAGAAACAGCTATGATATTATTGAAAACTGTTCGTTCATATCTAACATCGTTCCTAGTAGATACTACGGTTTGCTTGCTCAAATGAATTCTCTTAAATGTGTTAACTGTCACTTTATTGGTAATCAAATATCAAGACTTACTCGTTCCACTATTCAAGAGTTTATAAATTGTACTTTTGAAAATGAAGTAAGTAATAGCTACTTAATTGGTTACGGTGATAATGGTGGTTGTAATAATCTTATCATGGATAACTGTAATTTCACCAATATTTCAAGTGTTGTTATTCAGTTAAGCGTTGGTGCCAGCCATATAATCAATAATACACAATTTACTGATTGTCCAAGTCCTATCACTTTGACATCTTCCTCTTCTTTCACGACAATTAGTAACTGTAGCTTTACAAATTGTGTTAATTCTGCTCGTTATGCTCCTATCCTAATTCAGAACAATGCCAATAAAAACACCATTGTTGGCAATACATTTACCAATACCTCAGGTACAACAGCAGGTGCTATAGCTATTACCAATAATCTTTACAATAACATTGATAATAATGTTTATAATACACTATCTAGTTTGGTTAACGTATCGGGTAATGTCAGTAGCTTTACTTCATATCCTGTTTTATATGTCAGCCCTACAGGTTCCGGAACGGTCGGTTCAAGTACAAACAGATGTAACTTAACCTGGGCACTAACTAACATTGATGTTGGAGGAACTATCTATCTGGAAAGGGGAACATACACTTTATCCGGAGTCTCCAACCTTGCCTCGAATCTTATAGGTGAAAGTGATGGTGTGATTATTGATACAGGTTCATTTAAATTCAATCAGGTTAATATCAAAATAGAAAATATATTCTTTAACAACACTGCTTCCTCTATCACTATCTTCCCTAAAGCTACTATTAATAACTGTACATTCAACAATGTCAGGGGTGTTGCACTGTTCTCATCCGGAAGGGACAACAACCTTTTCCTTTATTCCAATATTACGATTATGAACAGTGATTTCAATAATAAACATGTTGTTTATATGCCTGAACATGGAAGATTGGACGGTCTGAAAATTATTAACTGTAGTAGCATCAATGCTGTTCTTGCTTCGAGCAGCAGCCAATCTAATGACTGGCAAGTTCAAAGGGTTAATATATCAAATTCAACATTTACTGTCTTTATAACCAAGAGTCATGAGCAGGAAGCAAATTATGTTTTCAAAGAGATTTATATGTATAACAATACTATTTTGAACAACATTGTTGCTGATTTATCAAGTTCCAATCATCGTTTTGACGGTTTATACATGTGGAAGAATGACCTGTCTCAGTCCACTGCCACATACCTCCTGCCTGTAAGGTCAGCAACATTAAGCAACATTAACATTTCAGATATTGAGAGTACTACCCTGAATATTTTCCAATTATACACCAACTCAAAGATTTCCAATCTGACTTTGAACAATATATCCCTTTCAAAGAACGTTATCAATGGAAATTATGTGCTTACTCTGGATCATGTTAAATTAACGAATTCAAGTATGAGTCAGTTCTTTACAAGCTCGTCATTTAACAGCAACTTAAATGATTTATCCTTCTCAAACAGTAATTTCACTACTAACGCTTTTAATTTAGCCAATAACACTATGTTAACTGATTCCTATTTCGATAATGTCAAGGGTAATTTAAGAGTTACAGGCAGTAAGGTTAAAATTTCTGGTTCTACTTTTAAAAACGGCAAACCTATTTCAAGCACTTCCGGCGGTTCAGCTATTGAGCTGACCGGTGGAGATGACTTCATTATTGACGGTTGTACTTTCATTGGTAATACTGCATATAATGGTGGTGCCGTCTATATTCATAATGCTACCAACTCATCATACATACTAAGGTCTACCTTTACTTCAAATACTGCTACTGGTGTCGGTGGTGGTGCAATATTCATTGAACCTGGTATTGCATATTATGTTGATGAGGTTACTCGTGCAACATTAGGCACTACTGTTAAAAATAATGATTTGTATGATAATAATACTATTGAAATGTTACCTGAAGTATGGGTTCAATGGGGTGCCAATGGTAATGGTAGTTATGAAAACCCTGCATCATTCGGTGATGCATATGACCTTGTAAGTCCATATGGTATTATAAGGTTCAAAGGTGAAGGTGATGTATTTAGCTATCCTGCAAGTTTTACTAAAGAATGTAATAAACCAGGTTTAACATTCATGGGTAACAATACTGTTTTCACTAATCTTACATTTATTGCTGGTAGCTATGCTTCCGGTTCCAGTATATATAACTTCATCTTTGAAAACTATACTGGTGACTCAGTTATTATTTGGAAGTGTAGTAATGGTAATATAGTTAACTGTACTTTCCGTAATAATGGTGGAGACAATATTATCTATGGTGCGGCTGTTCAGGTTAATGGTGAAAACCTAACTATCGCCAATACAACATTCTATAATAATATTGCTGGTAACAGTATTGATGGTGGTTATGGTGGTGCACTATATGTCAATGCATCTGGATTAACTATTAATAACTGTACTTTCGATAGTAATAGTGTATTTACTACTGGTAGTCATATCTACTTAGATGAAAATGCTAATAATGTACTAATATGTAATAATACTCACTTTATTAATGGTGGTACTTATGTTAATAGTAATCCACAAGGTTCTGCTATATACATTTCCAGTGAATCCACTATTCGTATTTATAATGCTACCTTCAATAATAATACTGGAAAGTCTGGTGGTGCTATATATGTAAATGATATTATCGCTACATTACATATAATTAATACTACATTTAAAAATAATACAGCTACTGATAATGGTGGAGCTATTGCCTTCACATCAGTATCTGCAAATAATGTTGTTATTAATAATGCTACTTTTGTTAATAATAGTGTAAGTGCAGGCGGTAATGGTTCTGACATATATTCCACAGTATCATATGAGTTATCTAATTCTACTTTTGCATTAGGTCAATATAATGCCAACAATAATATTATTGAAGGTCATGTATATGGTACCAGAGCAATCACTAATATAAATAATACATTAACCTTCACGGATCTGAATGCACTAATTAACGGTAATTCCAATACAAGTTATGTTTTAAATTGTAATTATAAATATGTAGAGGAATATGATAGTGCACTAAGTAGCGGTATTACGATAAATAGACAATTAACTATAAAAGGTAATAATCATACTATCGATGGTAGCGGTAAAGTTAGAATATTTGTAATCAGTGGCCCTAATGTTACTTTAGATAATATATCATTTATTAATGCATATGTTCAAACTACTTCAACCGGAAGTGGTGGTGCCGCTATATACTGGTCTGGAGATAACGGTACATTAACCAATTCCTACTTTACCAATAATTATGCAAAGGCAACTTCCGGAAATAACTGGGGTGGAGCAGTTCACTGGAGAGGACATAATGGTCTCATAGAATCAACTACATTCTATGCCAACAGGGCAAACCACGGTGCCGGAATTACATTCTATGGACAGAATACTACTGTAAATAATTGTCTATTCGACAGCAACTATGCAGACACCTATGATGGAGCAATTATTGTTTATAACGGTGCCAAAAATCCTGTTATAACAAATTCCACATTTATCAACAATATTGCATCCCGTTGGGCAGGAGCAATAAGGGTTGATGAAGCAAACAGCATAATATCCTCATGTAATTTCAACAACAATACAGTACTAAAATCTGCAGGTAATGGTGGAGTATTATACATTGCAGCTGCAAATTCAGTAGTAAAAGATTCGAATTTCACAAACAATCAGGCATTCCATGGTGGTGCAATTTATTACACGGCCAGTGGAACAAATGCCAATATTTCAAATTCTTTATTCTTAAATAACAATGTAACTACAAGTGGTACAGCTATTAACTCACTGGCCAATTCAGTAATTAATATAACAAATTCAACATTTGTCAATGGACAATTCAATAATGTAACCAACAATGTACTTCCGGGATACATCAACAGTGTGGGAACAGTTGAATTTAATAATGTAACACTTACCTTCACTGATTTAAATAGGACTATTAACAATAACACTGATTCTAGCATTAACCTTACATTTAATTACAAGTACTATGCAGAATATGATTACAACCTGACAAATGGTATAAAATTAGACAGGACATTAACCCTAAAAGGCAACAATCACACTCTTGATGCAAGTTCACAGGCAAGAATATTCAACATCACAGGCAATGTTAATATTGACAACCTGACATTCATCAATGCAAAAGGAAACGGTGATGGCGGTGCAATTTCATTTACCGCTGGATTACTGAATATATACAATTCTGTTTTTGATAACTGTAATGCATCACTGGCTGGTGGAGCTATTTATTCCAAGACTACCTCGGGTAAATTAACCCTTAATTTTATTAATTCAACAGTCCGGAATTCAAATGCAACTAACGGTGGGGCAATTTATCTTTACAATATTAATGCTGTTTTCAACAACACAGTCTTTGAAAATAATTATGCAAGAGGAAGCGGTGGTGTAGCTCATGCTTACCTCTCAACGCTGAAAGTTTACAATTCGAACTTAACCAATAACAGTGCTGAACTTTCAGGAGGAGCACTGTCCACAGACAACAATGCAGTACTTATTGTAAATAATACCAATCTCATTAACAACAAACATGTAAGAAAAGCTGCTGACCTTTCAGGCGGTGCAATAGCTATTAGGGCATCCAGTACAAATATAACCAACTGTAATTTCATAGATAGTAATGCGGTCGATTCCGGAGGAGCAATATTCATCTACAGTTCAAGTTCCTATGTTAATATTGACAATGATACATTCATCAACAGCACTGCGCAAACAAGCGGAGCTGCAATATATTCCAACGGAAATAATGTTAAGATTACAAATTCCTACTTTGTAAATGCACAGTACAATATAACAAATAATGTTATTGACGGTTATGTCCAGGGTAAAGTAGCACTTGATGAAAATAATACATTATCATTCAGGGACCTGAACCACACTATTAACAGCAATACAAACACTTCCATTAAACTCCAATATGATTATCTGTATTGGAATGTATATGATGCACCATTCAGATTAGGTGTTGAAATAAAAAGAGGTTTAACAATTGATGGAAGTAATTTCACAATTGACGGTAATAAATCTGCCAGAGTCTTTAATATTGATGCTGCAGACAATGCCCGTGTTTCATTATTGAATACTAATTTCATTAATGGATTGGGAGGTAACGGTGGTGCTGTATATACTGCTACTCCATTGTTTATTGCTAATTCAACATTCAAAAACAATAACGGAACAGCTTCAGGAGGAGCAGTATTTTCAGAACGTCCTAATACATACCTTGCCATATATAATTCAACATTCAATGACAATGTTGCAGGCACCTACTTTGGAGGCGCAGTATATATGGGACAGGGGACAGTGATTATTGATAACTCTTCATTCACCAATAATCATCTTCATTCACCATATACCAGCAGATTAATTGGTGGTGGTGCTGTTGCATGTGAAAATAATGCAGTAATGAATATCAGCAACTCAATCTTTGTCAACAACACGGCTGATTCTACTCTCTACGGCAGTGCAATTCTTGTTGTAACCGGAACTTTAAACTCCGATAACTGTACTTTCGTTGCAGGCCAATACGAGCAGGTCACTAATAATAAGATAGCCGGTTTTGTTCATGGTAATGCTGTTGTTAGAAATGCAACATTGTCTTTCACTGACTTGAACAGAACAATCAACAATAATACTGACTCTGAAATTAAGTTAATGTACAATTACATGTACTTTGATGAATATGACAGCCATTTAAGCAACGGTATTAATCTAAACAGAACACTGCATATTGACGGTAATAATGTAACATTAACTGCAAATGATACAGGTATTTTCAATGTCATCGCCAACAATGTGAAATTAAATAACATCACTTTCACTAAAGGATTAAATGCCGTTAATGTAACTGGAAACGGATCGATAATAGATAATTGTACCTTCATCAACAATATGCGCGGAGTCAAAATGAGCAATACCGAAAGAGGATACATTACTAACTGTACCTTCATCAACAATACCAATCCGAATAATACTGCAGGAGGTATGAGAGTTACAGGTGCAGGAATATATGCCAATAAGGGACCGGTTACTGTTGACAACTGTACATTCCTTGACAATTCTGTTTGGGGTGATGATTATCCAATGGGGGCAGCTATTGCATTCTGGAACAATGCAAATAATATTGTAACCAATTCAGTCTTTACAAACAATTCTGCAACATTTAAAGGTGGAGCTATTTACTTCTATGATGCATCTAATTCTGTTTTAAATTACTGTGCATTCACCGGCGGAAATGAAACAAGTGATTTAGTTGACGGTGTGCTTATACGTGGAGATACCGGAGACTTTAACTATAACTGGTGGGGTCAAAATAACCTGAGCAAAATGGTTAACTTAGAGACAACAGCAACACTTCCTACAGCATGGTTGAATGCCACGCTGAACTTTACTTCATTAAGCAAATCAGGCAGTACATATAATTATGGATTTAATGTCACCTTTATCAAGTCTGACACCGGTGAAACTGTTGATAATTTAACCTGGACCCGTCCGGTTAATTATACTATTTACACAAATAATTCAAATGCAAGTTTCGTCAATGATACAGGTGCTTCTTATTGGAGCAACACAAGTGCACTTTACACATTATCTGCAAAAGTAGATAATCAGAATTTAACTCCTGAATTATATCCGTTCCTGGCATTAACATACATCATCAGCAATTCCCAAAGCGGTTCTACAATTGTGCTGCAGCATGACTACTCTTATGTATCAACAATTGATGATGATAGCATTGGTGTTGATGTTACCCTTCCAAACATGGTCATTGAGGGTAACAATCATACACTGGACGGTCTGAAAGACAGCAGAGTATTGCGTGTCAACCAGAATAATGTTACTATCAATAATATTACAATTAAGAACGGTAGGTATAAGTATGGTACTGGTACAAGCAACACTGGAGGTACTGTAGTGTGGAGTGGTGCTGATGGTAAATTAATTAATTCAGTAATTGATGGTAATGGATCTTCTTCATCTACTTTTGGTGGTTTTGCACATAATTTCAATGGTTTAACAGGTATTAATTGTACCTTTAAAAACTTTTATGCCAGTTATGGTGCTGTTTTCAATGATTGCAAAGGTACTATGATTAACTGTACTTTTACAAATTGTCATTCCACATTAGGTGGAGTATCCCGTCATTCAACAATTACTTATACCAATTGTACTTTTGATGGAAATTATGCCGGTACTGGTGGTGTCCTCTATGGTAAATGCGGTGATATAACTAACTGTACTTTCATTAACAATCGTGCAAGTGGAGATGGTGGTGCCATTTATTTAATTAATAGTCAAAATTTTAAATTTGTTAATTCTACTTTTGTAAACAATTCTGCTGCCAAAGGTGGTGCTATTTATATTTCTACTAACAATAATACTTTTACCAATATGACTTTCATCAATAATACTGCAACTACTGCAGGCAGTGCAATTTATCTTACAGGTAACAGGTCGATAGGTATTGTCAATTCAACTTTCAGCGATAAAAATACGAATATTAATGGTGTTATTTACTTTGGAGATGAAGTTTATGTAACTAATTTCGACAACAATAACTTCACCAAGAAAGATGGTGTTTTATGCGTATATGCTGAAGGAATTGTTTATTACACTAAACTGTATGTTGCACAAACTCATGTTGCTCATACATCAGGTCTTTTAACATTTGAACCTATAGATCTGGATAATGCAACATTAGGTATTTTACCAAACGGTGAAATTGTATTCGTAACAAACTATGAACTTGATTCCTTTGAGCTTAACAATATGACCAATGTTACTTTAATAGGTAATGTTACTATCAATTCGGCCAACAGGTCAGAATATATGCTCACCCTTTCAAATTCATCAATCACGATTCGTGATTTACACTTCAATTCCACAGGCATTATGGTTGATGCAAACAGTCTTTTAAACTTATTCAATGTTACATTTGAAAATGCTTCAGGTGATGCATATGGAATAACTTATAATGAATCATCCGGTGGTAGCATTGTAAACTCAACTTTCACCAATAATAATATAAAAGATAATGGTACTGTTGTAATCAACGGAAATGTTATTATCATCAATTCAACATTTACATATAACAACCAGACAACCGGTGCAGTTTACTACAGCAGCACAGGCAGCGGTAATGTCACCAATTCAACATTCCATAATAACACTGGAACTACACGTAATCTTTATATCAATGATACTTCCAAGGTTAAGTTTACATATAACAAATTTGATGCGAATGTAACAATCAATGAATCAAGTGATGTTACATACGGTGATAAAGTTACTGTTGAAGGTACATTTGATGCAGGTCTTAACTCACCAATCAAATTATCAAACTCTACTTACACTCTAGCTATTAATCGTAATGGTGAATTCTCATTCCCAATTGTCACAAAATTAGGTGCCGGAGTATATAATGTAACTTTAACAAACACTGACAGTGAAGGCAATGTCTACAATATTACCTATGACGATAATAACTTTATTGTGGATAAGGCAAATTCAACAGTTAACATTACTGTGGTTGACAGGGATGTAATTGCAAATGTAACTGTCAATGCAACAGGATATGTTACATTCTATATCAATGGTGATGAATATAGAGTTAAACTTAATAATACAACTGCTGTTCTTCGAAATGTTCTTGTAATCGGTAATAATTCAATTATCGTATTGTATGAGGGTGACGATAACTATACCTGGTCTAAGAATGATACATTCTACTTCATTGAAAGATACACATCATCTGTTAATGTAACTGCTACGAATGTTACTTACGGCAATGTTTCCGAAATCACTGTAAAAGTTGGTGCAAATCAGACTGGATTTGTAAATATCATTGTTTTTAATACAAATATTAACTTGACTTCCGAATTAGTAAACGGTACTGCTCGCTTTAACACTACTATTCTTGATGTCGGCGAGTACACAATAGAGGTTACATATTTAGGTGATGATCAGTATTTACCTAACATAAACTCAACTAAATTCAAAATAATACCTGCCGAGTTATATACAAATGTCACCGGATTGAATGTAACTGTTGAACAGGATGCCTCATTTATTTTTGATATTAACAAGGATTTCAAAGGATATGTTAATATTACTGTAGATAATGCTAAGTATGTAGGAACTGTAAGTTCAATCATTACTTTATCCAAATTATATGCGGGCAATAAAACTGCAACAATTAAATTCTACGGAGATAACAACTACAACAATAAAACTATCACTGTTAAATTTACTGTTTCAAGGGTAACTCCACAAATCAATGCCACAATATATGATGTTGTTTATCCTAACAATGCTGTTGCATCAATTAGAATTTCTAATAATGCTAACGGTACTGTTAATATTACTGTTGATAATAAAACATTTGCCAAACAGGTTACTAATGGTGTGGCTTCGGTTAATTTGGCAGGCCTGTCTGGCGGCGATAAAGATGCATTAATTAAATTCATTTCAACAGATAATTATAATAATAATGTATCCACCACTGTCAGATTCACTGTAAACCAAGCAGCATCTTCAATTACACTTACCAATCAAAATAAAGACATTATTGCAACATTGAATAATGGTGCAACAGGTAATGTTACATTTTATGTCAATGGTGTTAAACAGAATGATGTTGTAATTTCCGGTAATGTGGCCAGACTAAACAATGTTCTTGAATATGGTAACAATAATGTCATTGCAATGTATAATGGTGACAGAAATTACACTACTGCATTCTCTGTTGGAACATTTTATGTGAATAAGGTTGTTCCTGTTATCAGTGTTACTAATATAACCTTTGTTGTTACAAATGAAGGTATATTAAATATATCTGGTCCGAATGATGTTAATTCAAACTTAACTGTTTCAATTAATGGTGTTAATTATTCCGTTACTTTAAACAATGGTAAAGCCAAGCTAAATGTAAGCACTTTGCCTGTTGGAGAATATATGGTTAACATTACCCATATTGAAAATGATAAATATAACTATACTTTCTTCAAAAACATTGGTAAAGTAGTTGTTTTAGATAAGAGTTTCACTCCTATGTATGTTAATAATTTCACCATTTATGTTGATGACAATGCTGTTGTTAATGTTACTGGTTTACCTACCGCTTTGGCAGGTCAGAAAGTTACTATTGTTGTTGGGGGCAGCAATTCAAAAACCGCCACTATTACTAATGCTGGCAAAGCTTCTGCCACATTCACTGGTTTAGCTAAGGGCAATTACAGTGTTGTTGTTACTTATGATGGAAATAATCTATTTAAAGCAAACACTACAAATGCCACTATCTTTGTTTCGAAGCTAGTTCCTGTGGTCACTGCCAATAATCTTTCATTTGCTCTTCCAAATGATGGAATTCTAAATATTTATGGTCCTAGCGACCGCGATGGAAATTTAAGCGTTCTTGTAGATGGTATTGTTTACTACACTACTCTACATAATGGTGTAGCATCTTTAGATCTTAGTCATTTAAGTATAGGTAATCATAGTGTTAGTGTTACTTATTTAGATGATGACAAGTATAACTTGACTGTCTTTAATAATATCTGTTCTGTTAATGTTTTAGTAAATTCAACTCCAACTATTGTTATTAATGCTAATTCTATTCAGTTTACTAGTAATTCATTAACTGGTACTATTCAGGTTAAAGGTACGGGCATTGGTGCTCCAATTCCTTCAGGTACAGTTACTATTACCGCAGGTAGCAAATCTGAAACAGTTACTTTGAATAAAGATGGTGAGTATTCATTCAGTTACACTCTTGCTGAGCTGGGTAAACTTGGTGAAAATAATAATCATACAATTGTTGTATCAGTCACATATAAGTCTACCAGTGAATATTATCACAATATTTCCACTCCGGTTTCCAAGACTATTGCTTATAACCGTGTGTCTTTAAGTGGTGCTAGTGTTGTCACCGGTGATTTTGTTTATGGTGATCCTATTTCGGTTACTCCTAGTTTCACTGGTCCTTACGGTAATCCTTATGGTAACTATAGTATTTATGTTAATGATAATCTGATTAGTGAGCATAATTCTGGTGTTGGAAGTATTAGTTTCGCACAATATAAATCTTATTTGGATGCTTCTGCTGACGGATCTTTAACTGTTTCCATTAAATATGAAGGTGATGCAATTTATCTACCTACATCTTATTATGTTGCTTCTACCATTGCTGTTGTTTCCAAGAATGCTTCTAAACTGGTTCTTGAATCTATTGCTAATAAAGTTTATCCTAATACTTTTGTAATTAATGGTTCTCTAACCAATTATGTTGGTTCTCCTGATGGTAATGTTGTTATCAGTGTTATTGGTAAAAATACCAAGATGTATACTGTCCAAATTGGTTCTAATAAGAAATTCTCAGTTTCAATTCCTCTGACTGATTTAGATACTCTGCTATCTGGAGATAATATTACCAATTTGATGATTGTTGCACATTATGATGGTGACAAATTTAATTTACCTTCTTCTGACGTATCTACTTCGTTTAATTATTCCCGTGCTAATCCTTCTATTAGTTTCCCTGGTACTATTAGTGTTGCTTATCCTAATGCTATTGTAGGTACTGTTACTGTGAATAAGGTTACTGGCGGTGTTGTTCCTTCTGGTACTGTTACTTTTGTTCTTTATGATAATAATAAAGAAGTTGATCGCAGTGTAGGTAATATTGTCGGTAGTGATGGTAAAGTGTCATTTAATTTTGATTCCAGTAAAGTTTCCAGTTCTAATGTTGTAGTTGGTGCTATTTACAATGGTGATATTCATTATAATGTTGCTGTGTCGAATAAGTCTGTTTCATTGACTAAGGTTAATCCTTCTATTGTTATTTA
>CADBPS010000020.1 GCA_902796575.1 uncultured Methanobrevibacter sp.
AAAAAAGAGAGATTATAAATCTCTTCTTCTTGCTTGTTCACTACCTTTTCCTTTAGATTTTATTCCACGTCCTTTGTTACCAGCACTGGTTAAGCCTCTTAAAGCTCTGTTAGTGTGTTTTTTAGAACAAATCCAATTGATTTTTTTATCGTTAATGATAGAAGGACTTTGTGGATCTACTAAGATAACTTCGTAGTATTTGTATTTTCCGTCAGACCATACCCAGTAGGAGTTTAATACTTCTAAGTTAGGGTATTTTTTACCCACTCTTTCTTCAGCAATTCTTTGAATAGATTTTGCCTGAGTGATTTTGTTTACACCCATTCTTTTAGGTTTACGACCGCCTTTGAAACGTGATTTCCTTCTTCCACCACGTCTTACTCTGGTTCTTACTAAAACGAAACCTTTTTTAGCTCTGTAACCTAAACTTCTGGCCCTGTCTAATCTGGTAGGTCTTTCGATTCTTTGTACTACTTTTTGACGTCTCCATTTTGGAGCTCTTTCCCACATGAGTTCACGTACATATGACTCACTAGGATTTTTCCAAGCATCTCTAATATATTTATACATAAATTATTCACCTTTTATTGTTCAGCTATTAAAAGCCACATCCAATGGGAATTAATCCCTAAAAAAGTAACTGTCAAAAAATATTAACAGTAATAAAATGTCTGTTTTAAATACATATAAATGTATTGATTTATAATCAAAATAACCGACAAAAAACCTGATTTGAAAAAAATTTATTTTATCAATTTTTGTTTATCAAATCATGTTAATTTACATTATAATATAAAATTTTTTTGTATAAACAATTAAATTAATATAATATATAAAATTCAATGGAATAATGTTTATTTAAACCTTTAGATTACCGTAAAATAGAAAAATCTATCGAAAATATCGTTAACTTTAAATATTATTATTTACTTAATTAAGTTTATTGCAAGTACTTGCAATAAATTTTTTGAGTAGGTTTTACATATGAATGTGACGATGGACAAGATAGTGATGCACAAGTTATACTTCATCAATGAAGCCTTCGAACGCAAACTTAAGGCAAGTAATTCAGGTGATCGTAATCGTCTTGAAGGCCAGGGTAGAATTTTATCCATGCTTAAAGTAAGAGATATGATATCTACAAAAGATTTATCAATAATTTTAGGTGTCAGTGTTTCATCGGTTAATTCACTGTTAGCAAAACTCGAAAAAAAAGCTTTGATAGAAAAAGTACCTTCCGAGGAAGATAAAAGAGTACTGTTAATCAAGATAACCGAAAAAGGACTAAAGTACAAAGTTGAACCTCCGGTCAATTACAGTGTATTCAACTGTTTAAACGATGAGGAAAAAAAACAGTTTGATAGTTACTTAACTAAAATAATTATTGAACTGAAAAAGGATTTAGGCGAAGATGATCCCAAATTTTCCAAAAAGCGCAGAAAACTGTTTGAAGAAATCTTTGATTTGGATGATAGTGAGGAATGGCTTGATTTGGTCTGAGTGCTACTCAAAAAAAATTTGTGGGTGTTAGCAGAAATTGATTTTGATTTAAAAAATAATATTGATTTGAAAATTGAACTCAACAAATGCAGTTTTAATTTATTTTTTAAATTTTTTTCAATATTCTTATTTTTTTTAGATGATTACTATGAAATTTGATACAGAAACTATAACATTAATTATATTCATAATTGCTGCTGCTCTTTTAAGCACAGCACAAAGTATAGTCACAACAGGATTATCTGAAATAATGATTGATTTTCAAATATCCTCCACGACAGCACAATGGATATATTCATCTTTTCTGCTTGTACTTGGAGTTATGATTCCAATTTCAGCATATATTTTCAGACGATTCAAAATTAAAATAATATTACTATTTTCACTGATACTATTCCTGATAGGCTCAATAATATCATACATTTCCCCGAATATCGAAGTTTTAATTACATCCAGAGTTATTCAGGCTCTTGGTGCAGGAATATTGCTTCCAATAACACAGATAGTTCTTTTAAAAATAATACCTGTTGAAAAATGGCAGGTATACATGGGACTGTTTGGTTTCATAATAGGAATAGCCCCGGCCATTGCACCTACAGTCGGAGGATTAATAATTGACTCCGTGGGATGGAGATCCATATTTTTAATATTTGCAGTAATAACTGTAATACTAATTGCAGTATCAGCTGTTGCTGTTAAACTGGACTTTGAAACCGGCGAATATCCTCTTGATTTCATATCGCTGATACTGTGTGTAGTCGCCTGTGTCGGAATAATGCTTGGTTTTTCAAATATTGCAGAAAACGGATTCAGCCTGATTTATGTAATACTGCCGATTGTAGTCGGAGTCATAACACTGGTACTGTTTATTTTAAGACAGTACAAAATAAGTCATCCTCTGTTGAATCTGAAAGTATTAAAGAACAAGTATTTCTTTTTCGGAACCATGTTCTCGGCGATTTTATACTTCACAATGTGCGGTCTGAATGTTATAATGCCTTTGTTTGCTCAAAGTGTAGCATATCATTCTGCAACAACATCAGGTATTATACTGCTGCCGGCTACAATCATAATGATCATATTTAATTTTATCGGTCCTTTAATGGCCAACCGTTTCGGTGTTAGAAAAATACTGATTTTATCATGTATATTTTCAATAGCCGGATATCTTGTGATGATGACATATAATGTTAATTCAGACGTTAATTACATGATTGGTACACAAATCATAAGGGCAATAGGTGCCGGATTAGGATTAATGCCTGCAGTAACATGGACTTTAAGTATAGTGCACAATGATGTTGAAGATGCTACAGCTATTAACAATACTGTCAGACAAATCATTGGTGCTGTAGGATCAGCTATTGCAGTTGTTCTGATGGCTGTGTTTGCAGGAGGAAATGTTGCTCACAATGCAATTTCAGCAGCCGCATTCAGTGAAACTTCACTGGTAATGTCAATTCTGGCCGTTGCAATGCTTGTTATTGTAATCATCTTTGTTCATGATGACATCAGCGCCGACGTTTAATTTTAAATTATTGGCAAAATTTTAATGCCAATAACACTTTTTTATTTTTAACCATACACATTACAATACTTAATTATACAGATTTAAACATCACAATTAATTAAATTAAAAAGAAAAGCCATAATTATTGATACAACAAAGAAAAACATCAATATTAATGAAGCTTTATTCAATAATAATTTGTCTAAGAATAATTGCCAGCACAGACTGATTTTTGTAAAATGCAAATTAAACTGTTCTAAGTGATAATCGGTTAAGAAATAATAAGTTATTTATTATATTTGAAATAAATTAAATAGTATCCTATACTTGGAGGATAATTTTATGAATAAGAGTGATTTAGAAAGAAACTATTATATGCTGAAAGGACCTCTTGCAAAAAAAGGTTATGACTGGTGGTGGCACTCTTTAACTGCATATAATAAGGAAACGGGTGAAGCAAAACCATTTTTTATTGAATATTTTGTATGTAACCCTGCATTAGCTGAGGATGAACCTGTATTAGGTCAAGATCCTGAAAATCAAAAACTCGGAAAAAAACCATCTTACTGTATGATTAAAGTTGGAACATGGGGTAAAAATCCAAAACAAATCCATAATTTTTACTCGATGAAGGAATTTAATTGTCCCGACGATAAATTGGATATTCGTGTCGGAGACTGTTCCCTGTCTGAAACCCATATGATAGGATCATGTAAAGTAACAGAACAGGATGCTAAAGACCATCCCGAATACATGTCTGATGCCGGCGACATGAGATGGGATTTGGATATTGACAAACAAATCACATTCAATGTCGGTTATGGAGCAAGCAAACTGTTTAGAAAATTAAATTCATTTGAAATGTTCTGGCATGCAGAAGGAATTAAAACTCAATACAAAGGTTCAATATGGTTAGATGGTGTTGAATATGAAGTAATTCCTGAAAAATCATATGGTTATTCAGATAAAAACTGGGGTGGCGACTTTACAAGCCCATGGCTTTGGATTTCATCATGCAACATTACCAGCCTGATAACCGGAAAGAAATTAAATAATTCTGCATTTGAAGCTGGAGGCGGAAGACCTAAAGCCTTCGGTATTGAAATTCCCCGTAAATTACTAATAGGTTTTTACTATGAGGGAGAAATGTATGAATACAATTTTGCCAGATTCTGGAATCTGGTTAAGGTTGATTTCGATTTTGAAGAAGGTGATGAAGTCAACACATGGCATGTCAATGCATCCAACAAGAATTCACGCATGGAACTGGTTCTTTACTGTAAACGTGACGAGATGCTGCTAATCAATTATGAAGCACCAAACGGTAAAAAACTCCACAATAGACTATGGAATGGTGGAAACGGATGGGGTGAAATCAAATTATATAAAAAAGACGGTACTTTAATCGATCACGTTAAAATTGAAAATGCAGGATGTGAATATGGAGAGTATTGCTGATGATATTAACTGATGTTGTTGCGCTGATAATCGTTTATTTATATGTAGCTGTAATTTTTGTAATAGCGGAAAGGGTTCTAAATACAAGACCTGAAGTTTCACGTAAATTTTTACATATAATGGTAGGTAATATGATTTTTGCCATGCCATTCTTCTCAGATCCATGGGTTATGATATTGTTTCTGACATTACCTATTACAGTAGTGCTATTCTTCCTGACGGAATATTCCCCTATTAAAATTAAAAACAGTGTAACTGAATCAGGCCATGCATTAGGATTATTCTTCTACGCAGGTATTTGGACTGTTTTGATTGCAGTTTTCAGTAATCGCCTGTGGATTGTTGCATTAGCTATTGTTCCAATGGTATACGGTGACGGTTTTGCGGCATTAATCGGTCAAAAATTCGGTAAATTCAAATACTATATATTCGGCGGTGAAAAATCACTGGAAGGATCACTGACCATGTTTGTAATAACTACAGTTATGAGCGTTTTCGTCTGGATGATTTTCACATCAATCGGATATCCGATGCCTAAATTCAACATTGTTTACATAATTGCAATTTCAGCTGTTGCAACAGTATGTGAAGCTTTAAGTTATGGAGGTATTGACAATCTGACTGTTCCAGCCATAACTTCAATTTTGTATTATTTAGTAGCTATTTCATAAGCTACACATTTATTCTTATTTTAAATAACAAAATTATAAACAAATTTTATCAACTTTTGCTTATTTTACATTTCAAAACAATTTAATACTATTCTGATTTTTTTATATTATGAATATAAATTTGTCTTTTCATTTAAATATTGCTTTTAGAATGTTATATTGTATAAAAGTATTAATTTAATCTTAAAAATACAAATAACTTTATATAGTTCGAATTCAATAATAATGATTACGGATAAAAAAACAATTTAATAAATTAAAGGAGATGGTAAAAGTTAAAACAAAAATAAGAATTGACAAACCTGATGATAAACTTGTCAAAAGACAAGCCACCCACGCAGGAGATGTGATCCATGAATTTTTTGAACTTCCAGGCAAGTTTGTCTATGCTCATCCTAATGACTATCCGCAACACAAATATTCAAAAGTGGATTCGGCATACTACGTTGAAAAAGATGGAGAACTTTTAACCATCAATCGTGAAGATGAAAGCAGCCATATTGATGATGAAGTCATTGAAAAGATTAACAGATACAGATATTTACTGGAATGTGCATTTAAAAAACCAGTAATGTCTGTTATTACAACACCCGTTCCAGTAAACAAACCTTCAATTAAAATTAAAATTTCTCCAACAACGTTAATAGATATCAAAGTGATTTCATATCCAAAACTTGATGGTCGAAAAAGATTAAATAAGATAAAAAGAAAAATAAATGATAACGAGAGCTTAACTAATGTTGAAGCTATGAATCTGGTCATGATTCCAAAGATGTTTACATCAAGAAATGATGAGATTCTTGAAGAAGTGTGTCGTTTGCTTAAGAAGGCTCATCTCATTGAAGAATTCTTCAAACATGAACTGATATGTGAAATGAGATATGTCATTCACAAATATGCTAAAACATTAAAAGACATCAACCGTTTAGAAGGAGTGATTGGTTTGCAAAACTCATGCATAGCAATGAAACAACGCGATCAGTATTTACAAGACAAATTTCTTAAACAAGGCATCGAACAAGGAATTGAACAAGGAATTGAACAAGGTGTTAAAAAAGGTTCATTTGAACTAGCCCTTAAAATCAAACGAGCCTTCGGTTTAGAAAGTGCCCTTGAAATGACCGACTTTACACGTGAAGAACTCGAAAACGAAAAATTAAACGAAACAGAATAACGGCTCAAAACCGTTATTCACACCATATTTTAAAATAAACAAACAAATATTCTTATTTTTCTATATTCCACCTTTAGGATAGAAAACCATCCATATCCCAACATTATCAAAGATATTTCATATCCAACTTGGTAGCAGAGAAAAATTAAATGTGACAAATGAAAATATAGATAGACAAATAAACCGGGAATCATCATGGCATTATTATTCACTTTGATTTTTGCTGGTTTTATTGTTACATTGATATCAGAAGAAGAAACTCCTTTAAATTCAATAGTTATAGTTTCAAATGCATTTACAAGTAACGGTTATAAAATGTACAAGTTTTGGTAAATTAAACAGTATAATTTTAGTTTGGTGAGAATACATTATGTCCAGCATATGTACTGCAACGGCATCTGTTGCAATTTTATTAAAACACCTGCAAAGACATAAAAAAGAATTAAATAAATTAGAAGGATCAATTAAAAATAATCAAAAATAAACTTCCAATATAACAAACTCCAAAGAATTTCAGGTTCTGTCCAACATTCACAAGAGTACTGCAACTTCACAAAGTAATCTAAAATCTTACTCACCTATAGTACACCAGTAAAACATTTAATTTTAATCTTTTTTTAATATAAATACTTTAAATTTGTTTTTTAATATTTTAATGATGTAAGTGTGTACTTACATTCGAAAAACTTTATATAATGCACGTTAAATATAATTAATTGTCTTTCAGAAGCCTTTAAAAAAAATGTTTCTATAATCCTTAAATCAAAGTTATAAAGGAAGATTGAAAATGAACATTAAAAAAATTTTCTTTGCATTAACTGTAGTAACATTGATGATTGGCAGTGCTTGTGCTGCTGGTGTAAACAATTTAAAAATAGATGGATATAATAATACATACAATTCTAATTATAGTTCTACATATATAAGCAATGACGGCAACTATGGAGCATATATTTACAAAAACATTAATAGCAACCTTTATGATGATGATGGCCCTTACGACTACGATGACGACGATTACTTCGACTATGACGACGACCCTTACGACTACGATGACGACTGTTATGGATATCACGCTTTGGATATTGACTCACAAGTCACCAAAAATCAGGACAACACAGCCAGCTTCACAGATTATGATGATGCAGAACATGGTATTATAGAAGTAGTGCAGATCGGTGGCGAAAAGTATACCGTTGTATTCTGGGCAAAAGATTCAAGTAACACAAATAACACAAATTTAATGTCTAAATTAAATGATTTTAATAAAGATAATGGTGTTTCTCCAGTAGCATTCTAAATTATCTTTATTTTAATTTTTTATATTTATACCCTTTTTTTTAATCTGAATATAATCTTTTCGATCTTAACACCAATTTTTTTCTGTTCCAGATAACACCTGTTCAAATCCCTAGCTGGGATGCTGGTTGTTTAATTAAGAATTTAATATCATATCAATCCAGTATTACTTCAACAATTCTCTTAAATGCTTTTTTTGATTCTGGAACAAGCGGATAAATAGGATAGACATGATTCATTTTTTCACCAATATTAATTTCTGCATCAACATTATTATCCTCTAATTTGTTATAGAACTCAACAACATCAGAATAGAATATTTCATGAGTTCCTACAAAAAGGGTAGTTTTTGGAAGTTTAGACACATCCCCAAATAATGGACTTACTTTATAATCTTTTGGATCAATATCTCCTGCCCAGGTTTCACCCATTTCCCTCAAACCATCTATCCCAAGCATCGGGTCACATTCAACATCATCATAATTTCCAGACATTGAGACATCAACCCACGGAGATATTAAAATCAGGTTTTTTGGCTGGGGCAAATCTTTAACTGCAAGATTTTCACAGAATGCTGCAGATAATCCCCCTCCAGCAGAATCCCCCATGATTATAACTGGCTTGTCCATCTTCAACAGACAGTCATATAATTTTTCAATAATTTCATAAGTTTCTTCATATGTATGGTTTGGAGCAAGGGGATATATTGGAGCTATTACCGTTCCATTAATCTTTTTTGCAAGTTTATCACAAAAAGAAATGTGGGGCAACCTAATCTCATTTACATATATTCCTCCATGAAGATAAATAACTGAATAATCAGTATTCTTATTATCATTAAAAATTACCATTTGGCATCCGAACAAGCATTTACTTTCAACTTTGGTACGATATACTCCCTTTGGTATTTTATAAGGCTCATCTTCTTCAAGGGAACGTTCTTGCATATGTTCACGTGCTTTTTCAGCATCATCAACATATTCCCTGTGCTTTTTTTCTAATGAATATTCAACAATTTTTGACATTTTTGACATTTTATCACACAATATAACCATTATCATTTATTATTTTTAATCATTTCTTTTAATTCAAATATTTCACGTTTTAATTCACTGTTTTCATCATGTATTGATTTCAGTTCAGATTTTAATTCATTAATTTCATCAGTTGATATGCCTTCACTTTCAATTAACTGATTTGTAAAATAAGATGATATTACAGCAGTAATTGTGGAAAATACAAACACACCAACAACTATTAAGACCAAAGCTATTACTTTTTCACTGAATGTTTCGGGAACAACATCCCCATATCCTACAGTTGACAGCGTCACCACTACAAAATAGAAATCCTCAAACAAACCGTAGGTCGGCCCCCAAATCCATAATACAAGAGTAAAAATCAGAATTGTAAAAATTATTACCCCTATAATCTTGTCCATATGAGTGGTTTTGATAAATGATTCCAGGATATTGAAAAAACGGGTAAACAATGCCATTATCCTGAGCAATTTTAGCAGTTTTAAATATCTTAGGATATTTAACTGAGGAAGCATTAATACCAGTATTGCATCGAATGGAATAGATGCAATTAAATCAATCCAGTTGCTTGGCTTTTTTAAAAATTCCCCTTTTGATTTGGAATTATATAATTCCAAAAACCACTGAATTAAAAGAATCAGACATGTAAAAAAGTCAAAATTATAAATGCCCACCTCAACAGCAGGAGGCAGTTCCAAAAATATGGTTCCGGTTATAAGTACAATATCAACCACTATTAAAATATTGATTAAAATAGCTATTAAATGATACTTGGTCATTTCTTTTCCTAATATATTCAAATTACACACCCATCCAAATATTAAGTTTTATGTCTTAATATAAATAATCTGTCTCTGATTATTGAAATAATAGGAAGTAAAAGATACAAATAAAGAAGATCCAAAGAACTTATATTATCCAGAACAGTTATGGTAACTGTCATAAGGAATAATATTGTTAATGTATTGTAAGTATACCTTCTTTCTTCATGAGATATTTTTGTTTTAATGAAATTCCGGCTGTCTGCATATTTAAACATTAAAACAAAAAATATTAATGTTAAAGAAAGTGTAAGGCCGAATATAAAGTTAGACAAAGCCAATCCAGGATTTGAACCCAGTATAAATGTTGCAAGTGGTAAAAATGTAATCAATGCTAAAAAGAGCATACTTAACCATAAAAAAGGCAAATTAACCCTTGTTACTTCTAAAAACTGGTGATGATAAATCCAAAATGTGGAAAGTATAATGAAACTGATCATTGCATTTCCAATTGTTGGAAGAATCATTTCAATAACTTCAAGAAGAGTATCAGCAAGTGTAAAATCAATTTGAGGAATAAGAATTTCAATCATAAGCAGGGTCATATCCATTCCGTAAATTCCATCTATCAAGTCCAGAAGTCTTTCGGGATCCACATCAATGTCATACTCAATATCAGTTATAAATTCCCTTAAGGTAATAAATCTTTTTTTACTTTTTTTGTCTTCCTCAGGATTTTCTTCTTCAAAGTCAGCTTCCTCGACTTCCAGTCCAAGCTCCTTTTTAAATCCGTTAATCTTTTTAACAGTTTCCGGATTATCAATACTGTCCAAATATTCAATTCTTGAATTGCACTCTTCTCTTAATTTATAGAGCTCTATATAATCGTCTTCATCAGTTTCATCATCAAGAAGCATCACTTTAATAGCTATACTAATCACCTGAAGTTTGTGTCATGTAAATAATAATTCAATCAAAACAGTTAAACTATGTATAATTTCTTATTAATACACTTATATAAACTTATCAAATCAAAATAGATTACAGAATATCGGAAAACTCAAATGAAACAACAGTACATAATATGTTTAATATTATGCAGAAAAATAGGTAAAAATTAAAATATTTAAGGCGTTTATCGTTGAATTAAACAATAAAAATATTATATTTTAGAATTTTATTTAAATATCGGCAAAATATCGCCAATATCCAGAATATCTACTCCTTTTTAAAACCGCATTCACTGCAGGTATTATTCTGATAGTGGATTACACCACCGCACTGACTGCATAACCACAAGTCCCTGTCCTGAATCATCATCTTACCAATGCCCATTGTCTTAATTCTTTTGGCACTGTCAAGAGTATTTAAATAATGCCTTTTAACATATTTTTTAGAATGCTTTTTAATCAGAGGACATGGAAATTCACTGCACCGGCCGCAGTAACTGAAATTCTTTTTGTCAAAACAGGCTTTAATTTTACACTTTAAAGTGGCCTTGTTCTTACCGTCATCCCCTGTTAAACATCCGGCACAGGGATTTTGATAACGTTGGCAGCTAATACAATTTACTCCACAGGGAGCAAGCAACTTTGGATTTAATTCATCTGGCATTTTCATATTACACACTCTACGAAAATATTATATTAATTTAAAAATAAATATTTTTTCATGAAAATATTAATTGTTCAGGAATCTGACTGGCTGGAAAGAAACCCTCACCAGCAGCATCATTTAATGGAAAGGATGGCTATAAAAGGCCATCAGATACGTGTAATTGATTATCCTATTGACTGGCCCACTAATAATAATGGCGGATTGCTATATCACAGGGAAGTTCATGATAATATATCAAAAATAAAGGAAAATGCCAATATTCAAGTTACAAGACCAGGTTTTATTAAAATAAAAGGCCTGAATTATATGTCACTTTTTTTCACACATAAAAATGAAATTAAAAGGCAAATCAGGGAATTCAAACCTGATGTTATTATTGCATTCGGTATCTTAAATTCATATAACGCTTCTAAAATAGCTAAAAAATATGGTATTCCATTTGTATATTATTTCATCGATGTTCTTCATGCACTGATTCCTGAAAAATCACTTCAAAAAATAGGAAAGGTCTTCACCCGGAAAACTATTGAAAATACTGATCTGGTAATTACAATCAATAAAAAATTATCTGAGTTTGCTGTCAGCATGGGTTCAAAACCGGATTCAACAATATTAATTGATGCGGGAATTGATTTGAAGGATTTTAATCCTGATTTAGATGCATCTTCAATTAAAAATGAATATGGCATTAAAGATAATGATATTGTATTGTTTTTCATGGGATGGATTTATGAGTTTGCAGGAATGAAAGAACTGGCTCGTGAATTAGGTAAAAATAAAGAAAAATATCCTGATTTTAAAATACTGATTGTTGGAGACGGAGATGCCTATGATGAGTTATGCCAGATACAGAAAGATTATGATTTGGGTGATAAACTGATTTTAACTGGCAAACAGCCTTATACAAAAATACCTGAGTTTCTGGCCTCTGCCGACTTTTGTCTTCTTCCGGCATATATTGATGAGGAGATAATGCAGGATATTGTTCCGATTAAGCTTTATGAATATTTAGCTATGAAAAAAGTGGTTATAGCATCACATCTGCCAGGTATTTCAAAGGAATTCGGTTACGGCAATGGTATTGAATATGTTCAAAAGGCAGAAGAAGTATTGGAAGTTGTCAAGAAAATTCTTGATGAAGGCAGATACGATGAAATAGCAAGTTCAGGAAGGGAATACGTTAAAAATAATGACTGGGAAGCTATTACTGATAAATTTGAAAAAACATTAGAGAATCTAATCTCAACAAAAAAATAAGTATTTTGCAGATATAATCTGCATAATTTTAATCTAATCAAAATCTCCATTGTTTGGAGTATCCGGAGACTGACCTGTATGATTATCCTCTGAAACAGGATTACTTGCAGAATCACTTGAAGGATTATTTATCACATTGGTTATGGGATTGCCTGCAGAATTTTGACTGTTGGAATTTCCATGAGGCAGCGAAATACCATTACCTTCATGATTATTCTTGGAAACGGACACATCATGGTCATTAACAGTTATATGCATATTACCTAAAATAAAGACACCCATTACCAAAATTACAATGATAAGTACTGCAATCACTATCTTACTTCCTAATCCCATTTAATCACCCCAAAAGTATGAATCAAAAAAAAATGAGAGCTACTGACGGGACTTGAACCCGCAACCTTCGCCTTACGAGGGCGACACACTGCCAGTTGTGTTACAGTAGCAAAAAAAATAAGAGATTAAAATTCAGCTGATTCCTGAATATTATCCCAGTTTTCAACAAACCAGTCATGAGTCTTTACAAGACCATCATCAAAAGATACTTTAGGCGAATAACCTAATATATTTTTTGCTTTTTCAATTGATGATAATAATTTTGTTTTTGCATCCCAGTCACGACGGGCAACATAATTGATACCGGCTTCATTGCCTGTTAACTGATTGACCTTATTTGCCATATCGATAACTTTGTGGTCCTGACCAGAGCCTAAATTAATAGCTTCACCAATAGCTTCCTCTTCGATTCCCATGGCTACAAGACCATTACATATATCATCAACAAAAGTCCAGTCACGTGTTTCTGAACCGTCACCAGTAATTGGTAATGCCTGACCGTTTTTAGACCAATAAAAAAAGTTTGGAATTACATTACGATATTTTCCAGGAACTTCACCCGGACCAAAAACATTAAAGAAACGTGCATTGACAATCGGCATTTCATATAAATTGTGGAAATAGTTGGTATATAATTCTCCAAGGAGTTTTGTTACCTGATAAGGGGTGTGAAGTGAAATTGAAATGTCATGTTCTTCAAACGGCATTTTGGAGTCAAGTCCGTAAACACCGCATCCGGATGAGGAGTAAACAAATCTGTTCACATCTGTCAGCTGTGCATACTGAAGCACTTTTAAAATTCCAATACCATTTACCATCAAATCCTTTTCCGGATTGTCGACACTGTTCTGATTTGCAAAATGTGCTGCCAGGTGGAATACATAATCAGGTTTCTGTTTGAAAACCCTTTTTAAAACAGCATCATCCAAAATATCGCCTCTTATAAATTCAATTGCATCCCTATCCGGAATATTCCATTCATAAGCAGATGACATGTTATCCAGAATTATTACTTTTTCAGCACCTAAATCCGATAGTTTTCGGGTTAAATTGCTTCCAACACATCCTGCTCCACCAGTTACTAGAATTGTCTTATCCTGATATTCGTTGTATTCTTTCATTAAATCACCATTAAATTTATTTTTTTGATCTACCCACTCTTCGTGCAATAACCATTTCACCAACAGAGATTAAACCTGCGAAGAATTTTTCAAGACCTCCTGTTGCCCAAATAGCTTCACCAAAAGTCGAATTCATTATATTAGCTTCATATTCTTCGGGAGTGATTTTTTTACCTGTTGTCTTTTTAGATACTAGAGCTGAAGCGGCCATTAATTCCTCCCATGTAACGCCTTTCAGCTGATTTTGCATTGCTTTGTATAATTTTGATACTTTAATATCATAAAGTTCAGATAATAACTCTACAATATCACAGGAGCGAATCATACCTATAACCTGATTATCATCATTAATAACCGGAACAGTGACGAATTTGTTGTTTGCAGTTAAAACAACAGCAAGTCTTGCGGGAGCATCCTCATGAACAGTAGCTATTTCTTCATAGGAGCTCATTATTTCATTTATTTTCTCGTTTCCTTCACGCAATCCCCTAGTTATATCAAATGAAGTTATCCATCCTACAAGCTGTTTGTTGTCATTTACAACAGGACAGGTGAAACGCCTTATTTCCTCCATTACTTTAGAAACTTCAACAACACTATCCTCACAGTTTAAATATACAAAATCTTTATCCATTAACTCTTTAGCTTTCAAAAACAAAACCCCCTTTTAAATTTTAACACGGTTCAAGGCACCGACAGGACAATGATTTGAGCATTCAACACATCGAATACATTTATCATTATCCAAAATCACTTCTCCATCTTCCAGACATATTGCATCAACAGGACAGTTTTCCTCACACAAATAACAGTTGACGCATAAATCATGATTAACATCAATTTTCTTATCAGGAATAATCGGTCCGATTATTCTGTCTAAAGTAATTGCATTATCATTATGGGAAATTTCAACACATGCTCCGCATCCTATGCATAATTTCCGATTAACATGAGGATATAATTTATCATCCCCCATTTCAATATCCACTTCGCTATCATTGAGAAATTCCTTAAATTCCAATGTAAAAGCATCCGTCGGGCATAAATCTGCACAGTCATTCCAGTTGTTGTCCTGGGAATAATCAATTTTAATATTATTCATCCGGACCACACGATGAGGACATCTGACATTATTCAGACTATAATTTATGAATTCCTTCTCATCATCATAAACAACCACATTTCTGATTAATTTAATAGCTGAAACAGGACAGGTCTGAACACAAATTTCGCATTTAACACATTTTTCAGTTATTTTAGCCAGTCTGAAAATATTTGCCGGTTCAATAGCTTCTACAGGACATGTTTCAACACAGGTATTGCATCTTACACATTTTGGTGCAACAGCGATGATTTCCTCTACAACATCGAACTCATCCAGCTCAAACTGAAAATCATCTCCGTCATCATCTAATTCAACAGATTTCAAAAGAACCTCTCTTTCAAGACTTGCCATCTGCTTTATAAACGATACATTCATATTATTACCAACTATGTAATTTATTTTAATAAAATTTTATTTCTGATTATTTATAAATTCTTTTAACTCACCAAATGAAGGGAATTTTTCCATACCAAATCCTTCGATACTTTTGCTGGCTGTCCAGTTACCTATTTCACATGATTTTTCCAAACCATATCCGCTTAAAAAGGCAAATAGAAATCCACTGTTGAAACTGTCTCCGGCTCCTGTAGTATCTACAACATCACACTTGAAAGATTTAACTTCACAGCATTCATCATCACTGTTAAGAGCAAAAACACCATCTGATCCTTTTTTTATAACCACAGTAGTTATATCATAATCAAAGAGTTTATTTGCCAAATCTTTTATTTCAGATTCATTATCGTCGAAAAGCAATCTTAACTCTGATTCATTGATAAGCAGAATATCACATCTGTCTAAAATCGGCTTAAGTTCATCTAATCCTTTTTTGACGTAAAGCATTCCAGGGTCAAAACTTAAAATGGTGTCTTTATTTAATTTGTCCAGAAGTTCTATTTGTGTATTGAATGAATCTCCCACAAATGATGTGTAATGCATTATTTTACATCTCATTATATTTAGGGTATTAATTTCACCAATGACAATATCATCATTAACTCCCGGGTCAACATAAAGGCACCTGTCACCTTTTTCATCAACAAAGCCTAAGCATTTGCCTGTGATACCCTTATCCGAATATATTAGATTATTAGTGAAAACACCATTTACTGCCAGATTATATTCTATTAAATCACCGTCATCATCTTCAGCTATTTTACCTATAATTGAAGTTGTTTTCCCAAGTTTAGCCAATCCTATTATTGTATTCGCTGCTGATCCGCCTGGAGTATTAACTGTACTTTTAATGAAACTCTCTTCATCGGCACCGGCAATATTTTCAACAGAATATAGTTTATCCACATTGAGGGCACCAAAGCCTATGATTTCAGCGTTTAAATCGTCATCAAAAATTTCCATTTTAAAACCTTATTTCAGTATATCATGTAAATTGTAAATTTCATCACCAAGTTTACCATCAAAGTTACCTGCAGATATTCCAATAACACCCTCAACATCAACAGCCGCATCAATACCTGCTTTAATAGCTTTAAACATTGATTCAGTGTTTGTAGCATTAATTACTATTTCAGGAATATAATTAACATTATCCGCTACTTTTGACTCATCACCTAAGCGTTCTTTAAGGGACGGACAGTAATAATGATTTGTAGTAGGACCAATTTCGGGATAATTGGTTTCAGGTTTGGAAGCTGCTGAGCAGACTCCAAAGGGAGTGGTTGCTCCTTCAATTTCCATTATGGCATCTATTATAGCATCACCTGCAGTCAAAACCGCCTCCGGGGTTTCACATAAATACCAGAAATTGCCTCCCATAATTCCGTCATTGATTTTGAAGTTTTCTTCAATCTGGAAATCAGGCACTGCAATTGGAACATTAATCATGCTTCGGCCATACTCGCTTACAATCCATTCCCAGCCATCACCGCAGTGTCCGACAATATCCATCATTTCAATATACTCTCCACTTTCACTGTCGGAATAATCAAAGATACGTGTAAACGGTTTAACAAGAATGTCCTGTCTTAAACGATAGGATAATTCAAACGCAAATTTTTCAATGTCATCTCCTCCAAGCCAGTACTGTACAACTGCACCGAATCGGCCGTCAGGAGTCTGTGATTTATCCAGAAATCCTTCAACTCCACCTTCAACACGTCCGATAACTGCACTTGGTGTTGATGTTGAATCGTAAGCTGCGCTTTTAACTATTTTTTCTGTAGGCCCAGTTATTAATGCCCTTATATATTTTCCTTCAAAAGCTTCAAAAAATGTGTCTTCTACTTTGTCATAATTCATTTTAACCTAAACCCCCTACATCTTCCCCGCGAATGTTATTTCGCATTTGAAGACTTTCTTTTAATATTTCATCAAAGTTATTTTCATCTATAATTTTAACGGTCGGGTAATCATTATTGTAAACTTCAAAGAACTTATCTTTGATTTCACTATCTATTTCATATTCATCAAAAAGTATTTCAGGATTATCTGAGGAGTTGTATTCAATTATAAAATCAATAACATGATTTTTGTCATATCTTGCATATATATCAGCTATCAGTGCAGTTATAGCTGCACTTGGAGATACTACAGCTATTTCAGCCGCCCTTAATGAGTATTCATTTCCGTTGAAGGATATTGATATTCCATTATTGTTTTTGGCAAACTGAAGTGGCTCCACATCAGTAATACTGTCACCAATATACAACATTTGATTAATATCAATCCCATATTCTTCGATTATATCATCAATAGCTAATTTTTTGCCAAGCCCTCCGATAACATCTATTTTTTTAATTTTTTCATAAATGTCCATTTCAGGAATTTCTTTAAAGAATATTTCATCAAATAAATCATAATTTTTTGGATTTTCAAGTATCTGATTTTTGAACTCGCTTATTTTTAGCGATTCTTCATCACTTAGTGACAGGCCATCTATATCAACATTTGTGTAATATGTATTTTTAAATGGGAATTCCATATAATTAGATAAAGCTTCAATATATTGGCCATAACTTGTACTGACAATGTATGTATTCATAGCTGTCTGCAAGTAACTTAACAGAAATTTCGAATCCCTGACTGGGTAAATATTGTTTCTTGAAAAATCAACTAAATCTTTATTTTTAATATTTTCAGATACTAAAAATGGTAATATTAGTTTTAAAGTATTACCTGCCTTATAATTTTCCTTTTTAACAACATCTGCCAAATAATCATCATATAAACTAAGTATCTTAAATAATTCATCCCCGTTTTCAAGAAAATGTGCACATATCTCAAATGCATTGTCATTTAATGTCAGCGGTCCTTCACAGTCTGTAATAACTGATTTTTCAAACATTTAATCTCACCTGAAATTTATTATCCTTATAGCATCTATAGGACATATTGCTTCACAGTTTCTGCAGTAAATACATTTATCTTCAGCAAATTCAATTTTGTCACCGTTTAATACCAGCGCTTCAGTTGGACAGTTTCTCACACAGATTGCACATGCCTGACATTTAATATCAGATAATGTAAAATCAGCTTCTCTCTGTTTGTATAAATATGATCTGGCATAGTACAGGTCTGAGTCCTTGCTGTAGAAGTAATCATCATATGCTCCTATTGCATCAAAGCGGCACTGCTCAACACATTTGCCGCAGTAAATACATTTGTCGTTTATTGTGATTGGACTTGGTCCGTTGACTTCAATAGCTCCGACAGGACATACATTGTAACATTCACCGCAGGCAAGACATTTTTTTGCATAAACTTCAATGTTTCTGTCCATCAGATACGATCCGAAAAGCTCATCAAATTCATTGACCTGAATACTTGAATCGAGAACAACACGCAATTCCTTTTCCATCATGTCATTTACCTTGTATTCAATGAAGTTTTCGAAATTACTGTCGTCAAATTCCAGTGACAGGGAATTTGCAATTCTTTTAAGAACCAGATTAAGACTTATTAAATCAAGGGATAATCGTTTAATATCATTGTCTATTATGCTTGAAACTATATCAAATGATTTTATTTCACTGTAGAGTTTATAGGCTCTTTTACGTGATGAGTATCTTATTGCAGTTGACGGACAGGAGTGCATACATTCTTCACATCTTGCACAGTATCCAGGATTGATATAGGGCAGTTTATTTGTTCTTCCAACGTTAATAGCTCCCGTTGAAGGACAAACCCTTGTACATGTCATACATCCGATACATTTGTCCTGATTGACAACAACTGCTTTACCGCCTTTAACTGTTTTTGGAAGAAGCTGTCCATATTTGATTGCATCTGTAGGACATACTCTGAAACAGTATCCGCATCGGATACAGGTATCCTTGTCAATTTCACTGTGAGGAGGATTTCTTCCGTCATTAACAATGTGGATGGATGCATTTTTACAGGCCTGAACACAGGCTCCGCATGCTTTGCACAATTTGATGTTTATATTGGGAACTTCCTCTTTTAACGGAGGATCCATCTGCACATCCAGAGAAATTGCATCATAAGGACATGAATTACGGCATAAAACACAGCCGAAACAGGTGTTTTTTATTTTAACAAGACCGTCAACATCATCCATGTAAATGGCATCAATAGGACATGACATAAGGCATGGTTTATCTTCACATTTTTCACATTTTGTCTGGTTGATTAAATAATCAACATCAACATGTCTTAGGGGTCTTGGAGTTTTAGTGTAACTGTCAATCATATAATCACTCCATTAATAATTCTCCATTTAAATTAGATGCTTTTACTGTAATATGTATTGTTCTGTCATTTTCCAGTGAGAATTTAGCTATGAAATATTTGATTACTGAAAACGGACATGTCTGATAACATATGCTACATCTTAAACATCTGTCTTTATCACGGACAATAGTATCATTTTCCTCATCAAATGAAATACATTTAGTTGGACATTCAGGAACACATAGCTGACATTTTTCACATTTGCTTGAGTCCCAATCAATAATTCTGATTTTAAGTCTGTTAACAGCATTGGAAATAATTTCAAAGGAAATTTCATCATCAGGAATTATTTTAAGTGCCTCATCCCATATTCCGTCAAGAGGCAGGTCATACTGAAGCAGCCTGTCCTTTTGAAGTGCCCTTAAATCTTCCTCTTTGGAGTTGATGTAATCTTCCAGATAGTTGACGGTAAGTAAAATTAAATCTTTCTGGTCCTGGAGATTTTCAACAAACACTGCCTTCATTGCACCGTTAACAGGACAGACATCGACACATTCACCGCAGGCAATGCATTTAAGCTGGTCAACCTGCAGTTTGTCATTGACAATGGAAATAGCATCAACAGGACATTTCTTCATACATTTTTTACATTTGATGCATAAATAATCATCAATAATATACTGTCTTTTGGAAGGAATAATATTGAATTCAGGATGTATCAGATGATTTTCACCGCATTCCAAGGTTTTAGGATCAGTCGGACATACTTCGGCACAGAATCCGCAGCGAATACAGGCTCCGGGATTAATAACAGGAAATGTCATACCTTCACCTGTTTCATCATCCTTTTCACGTACAATCTTAATTGCATTCGGTGAAGGACATGAAACGGTACATGCACCACAGCCGATACAATACTGTTTGTTTACAGTCGGAAAGTCTCTGAATCTATCAGGTTTTTCTGCCAATTCAGAACGCGAGTGAGCATTGGTAAATCCATCAGCCCATGCCTTTCTGGCAAAATCATAAATATACCATATTAAAGATGACATTTTACTTTACACCACCCATATTCATTAAGCGAGTATCTCCATGTTCATTAGTAACAGCAACTCTTTCAGCACATGCAACACACGGATCACATGAAGCGTAAGTGGAAACTGCATCGGCAACAGATGCAACATCCCTAATCATATATTTGGCGCATGAATCCATATTAGGAATACTTGGAGTTCTTATGGTAATATGTTTGATTAGATTTCCATTTGTTTCAATCATATACATAACTTCTCCACGTGGCGCTTCATTTCTTCGCTGAGCATATCCTGATTTGAGCTCAACAGGAACTCGGATATCTCCTTTAGGTATGTTGTCAATAGCCTGTCTTATTAAACTGATGGATTCGGGAATTTCATCAAATCTGTTAAGAGTTCTGGCGTAATTGTCCCCTTCCTTTCTCCAGATTGTTTTAAAATCAAAATAATCTTCATAAGTATAGTGGTCTTCACGAAAATCGTATTTAATACCTGAACCTCTGCCTATAGGACCAACTGCTCTTCCCTTAATAGCTTCTTTTTTTGTCATAACACCGACATCTTTGGAACGAAGAGCCAAGGCCGGACCTTCCGCATAGAGTTCACGAGTCATTTCAAAATCCTCTTCTATTTTTTTAAGGTTTTCAAGAATCGGTTCGAAATGGCGTTCATCAGCATCCATTCTAACACCGCCGACTACATTCCATCCCATATTGACTCTGTTACCGGTTAACAGTTCAATTGAATCCATTGCATATTCCCTTAATTCCAGTACCTGCATGAATAATGTTTCATGGTCCATTGATTTGAAGAATGTGGAATTTCCAAGTAAATGACTTTGAATCCTGTCCAGTTCATTGGTTATTACTCTTAAAAACTGTGCTCTAGGAGGTGCTGTAACTCCGCAGATTTCTTCGATTGTTTCAGCGAAAGTCTGAGTATGTTCATAGGAACATATACCGCATACTCTTTCAGATAAATAAATACCTCTCTGCCATGTCTGGCCTTCAATTATTTTTTCAATTCCTCTGTGAACATAACCATATTCTATTTCTGCTTTAACAACACGTTCGCCTTCAGTCTGGAGTTTAAGCCTTATAGGCTCTTTTAAAGCAGGATGAATCGGACCAATTGGCAATATCATTTTTTCTCCCTCCCTCGATCGGCAATAGCTTGAGGACCAACAGCTAAAATAGCCTCTAGAATTTCACTTGGTCTTGGCGGGCATCCGGAAATTGCTGCATCAACAGGTATGAAATTGGAAGCGGGAGCATAGACATGGCCACCCTCCTGATTAAAGACATCACCTGACTGCGGACAGTTTCCAACAGCTACTACTATTTTCGGTTCCGGAGCCTTATCGTAAACTCTTTTAAGATTTTCTCTCCACTGTTCTGTAACTGCGCCCGTTAACAATAAAACATCAGCTTCACGAGGATTATTGTGAACGTAAATACCATATTGCTCTAAATCATATCTTGGAGATAATAATGCAACACATTCCACATCACATCCATTACATCCACCACAATTAACAATACAGACATGAATTGAACTTTTTCTCACAATATCCTTTATTGAATTTAACATTTTTTCCCTCTTTTTATATAGAATCCTTCAATATTGAAAACAATTCTTTCTGACCTTCTTTTAATACCTGTGAGTAATCATCACCGTTGATTATTTTATCTGCCAGTTTTTCCTTAAGATTATCTGCATCCTCTTTTGAAATCAGATTCAAAGTTGAGCAAAACCAGCAAAGTCTCAAATCGGCATGCAGTTTCTTGATTAAACATAAATATTGTGCAGTTTCAAATGTTGAATGTAAAGCCTCCAGTGAAGACATGTCAAGTGCATCGAAGAAAAACTCTTCAAGCTCCTCTTTTGTACAGTCAAAATCCTTGGATAACGGCAGTATAATCTCTTTCTGCCAGGCGTAACTTTCTATTATCCTTCTTTTCATCAGTATCAATTTTGCTTCATCATCCATTGAAATCACATCACAATGTCAAGTGTAATAATAAATATATTAAAACAGCTATTATCAAACCGACAGCACTTTCTTTTCTGCCGTAGCCGGGTCTTGATCCCATGACAAATCCTGCCATCACAAAACCTGCTCCTCCAATAATCATATTTCCGGAGTTGAATCCTAAAACCCAACCTATAATGGAAATTATACAGTAAGAAATATTTAACTTGCTGTCGGCAACAAAAGGTTCCCCATGCAATTTGTAACTATAGACTAATCCTGCAATGGATCCTATAACAAATGTAAGTAAATAAATTAAATAATCCAACATAATAATCTCCTTAAATCGGTTTGTAAAGCATTATAAAAGAACATATTATAATTATAAAAGTTACTAAAAACATTATCTTTTCAAGATTTTCGGTTGTATGGGGGAAATTACCTTTATTAGTCAGTAAAACAATAATAGCTAAGATACCTCCGATAACAGGGATTGGTGCCAAAATCATTGAATGAAAAACTGCAGCAATAAGACCGACAACAATTATGCCGACTGCAACCAAAGCCGTTAAATATACAATAGTTTTTTGTGAACTCATAATACTTAATCCCCCTTCTAAATAAATATCATTATCAGTGTTCCAATAAAGCAAACCGCACCTAATGTAATTTGAGTCATAACGGAATGATTCGGATTCAATATTGGAGTTGTCGCATTAATAAAAGCTGTGATAAATGTAATTACAAGCATGCCAATCAGATATCCTGCTGCTGAAAGCGGCGGGAAGAATATTGTCAGGAAAAGCCACATCATCACATACCATGATATTGACTCTGCAAACATTATATATCCTCTTAATAAACCGAAATGCTCTGTTTCAAATCCTGAAATTAATGCCTTATCTTTAGTTATTCCAAATGGAGAATATGGAGATTTGGACAGCAGCAGTATGAAAAACATTACCGCTGCAAGAGGTATGCTTAATATAAGAGGACCGTTGACGGACTGGTAAGCAATAATACTTGAAATATTCATGGAACCGGTTTTAAGATAAACAAGAACAACAGCTGCAAATAATGGCAATTCTGTTGCTGCTGATAAAACAGCCCTTACACAACTTGCTTTTCCATAAGGTGAACCTGAACTTGAACCTGCATTATGCTCAACAATCTTATAAACAGCATAGACACCAAACAAGATTAATAATGAGCCTTTAGTGACCGGACCTACGATTACTCCGACAATCCAGACTGCAGCCAAAATAAAAACAATACCTATGTAAAACGGCATTGAAACTGTTTTTGGAAAGGCCGTTTCTTTAAAAAAGAATTTTAAAGAGTGAAGCAAATGCTGGATAACAGGAGGACCAGGCCTTTTCTGAACACGAGCCATTATTTTCCTGTGCAAACCCAAAAGCAGGCTTCCGGCGAGGAATGCAATAATCACATTAATTAAAATATCTGCCATTAAATTCATAATATCACTAATATCCGGTAAACGGTTCTTTCACCCTTTCTTCTGCATCTTCACTTCTAGGTTTAGCCATTGTAAGAAAACCCAAAGATAAAATCCAAAGTGGAATGGCAACAATAGCCACCATGTAAACAATCCAATCCTGGAAACTTACAAGCAAACAAGCCAAAATGGCCAGTGTAGATAAAATCAATAATATAATACAAGATAATTTTTGATTAAACATAGTTCCACTATCCTAATACCAATAACAATATTTCAACAGCTCTTACAATAATAAATAATGAACTTAAATGTATAATGACAATAAACGGAGATCCCGGCGTCCTGAACATTTCAGCTTTGCTTGCAAAAAATGGAGCAACACCGCTTTCACCTAAAATACCAAGCAGCATTAAAACGGCACCAAAAATAACCATCGGATTTGGAGGCAACTGTGATAATTCAAAAAGACTTAAAGTACCCGTTGATGCAAGAATAATAGCTGCACCACCAAACAAAGGTAAACTGCACATCATAGCTATAAGTCCATACTGATATGCGGAATTTAAAACAGTTGTCTGTTTAACAGCAGAAACAATACCAATATTTAAAATACCAATCAGTGCCATAAACAGTGTAAAATTAAATAAATCTCCTGTAATCATAGCTCCCGCTGAAGCAATACCGCAGATAACAGCCAAAAATCTTCTCTGCTTAAATTCAGACTTGCCCACTTTAACATTAGTATTTGAAAGTTTCATCAATGTGGCTTCAACCTGCGTTTCAGTTTTACTTATTGCAATCAGTAAAGTGAATATGATAAGCACGCCGAACAGGAAAAGATTAAGTGGCGTAACATAAAGTACAATATCCCCGAGAGGGATTGTACCAAACAAATTTCCTCCAAGTGTAACAAAATCCATAAACGCATCACTACTCCTTATCAATATCCTCTCTCATGAGCAAACCAATCAGACCAACTTTAGATGCAACTTTAAGCAATAATCCACAGGCAGCCAGGAATAAACTAATCAGCCATAAATTAGGAGCTACAAAGAACAGCAGGAATCCAATAATCCATAAACACCATGAAATACCTGAAACACCTGCAATACCATCAATCACTAAAACAGGCATTCCTCTAGCTTTTTTGGATAATGCATACAATACAATTCCCCCTCCAGCTACTGCACCACCGGTAAATCCGGTTAAAAAGATCCCATATCCAATTAATACCAGTGCAATAAAATTAGGAGCAGTTGTCATAATCTCCATATTCAAAGCAAAAGGCTGAGGGAAAAGTGAAGAAGCCTTAGAGAGATTCCTTCTAGGATCAGCATCAATTTTACGCATTTCTCTTGAAATTAATATTTCAGAAATAGCCATTGTTTCTGCAAGCTCAACAACCAGTCCAGGCAGTATTAAAGCCTCAGCCAAGTCAGTACCAACAGCAGAAACAACAAAAATCATTGCAAGACCAATCAAATCAGTTAGAATAAGAATATGAAGCTCTTCCCTTTTCATTGCAATAGCCATTGATCCTATAAAGCCGACAATTAATCCCGCATAGATAGCAGGCATATACATAAATATAAATTCAGAAGGAACATATGGAGGAGTGAAAATCATCAGTTATCCCTCCTCAACTGTTTTAATCTGGATTTTTCATCACTAACCTTAACTTCACGGGCAAGTTTGGCTGAATCACTGGCCGCTTTTTTAATGTCTTTTTCAATGTCACGCCTGTTCATGGTATAATTGACAGTCAGCCATGATGCAATAACAAAAGACATCATTAAAATGGAAGATTCAAGTATTGTATCGAAACCTCTGGTGTAATATAAAACCTCATCAATAAGTCCTCCCGGAGATGAGTAAATTGAAGTTCCAAAGTAAGGAGATATTGATGAAATCCACTGAGCCAGCGGCGACATGTAAGCTGAAATCATACCCAGTTCTTCGGAATTTTCAGGATACTGTGCCTTGACAATTACCGGTTCCTTTAAAACTTCACCTCCACGGTCATAAGGTGCCAGATTGACACCGTCTTCAGCTTGAAGTTGAGGAGAAGGCCTTACATACAACTGATCGGGATTCAAAGCCATTGGTACAACAAAACCAACAATCAGAATAACAGCCAAACAGAATGCAAATAATCTTGGAACATTATTAGGATTAGCTAATTTATTCCATAATCTACCGATTTTCATACGTCAGCCCCCATTTCTTCAAGACGAATAATCGCTCTAAATAAGATTAATGTAATAATCACAGTAGTTGCAATCAGGGTCAGTAAGGCTAAAGTGTGGTTATAACACAAAAGTATTAAACAGACTCCGATAGAGGCAACTTCAGTATTGAAAGTTCTGACAATAGGATCATTAACCCCCGGCCCCCATGCAGTGGCCAAACTGCCTAAAATAGCAAGAAATATTCCAAAATAGAAGAATAAATGAACATCAATCATGAATCTCACCACTTTCCACTTTTTTAAAACGAATTTCCTTAATTTTAACAATTGCCATGATAAAGACTAAAGTGGACAAAGGACCGGAAAGGGCGATGAATAAAGCAACATCAAGATATTTAAACAGGACTACACTTAGTAAAAAACCCGCATCCAAAATAGAAAACATGATTACCTTATCAAGGGGTTTTTTAAGCAGAATAATACCTGCGGCACCGATTAGCATCAATGCAAAAGCAATAAATATTACAAACTCCATTTTCATCCCTCAATCCAATAATATTTCATCATCCAACTTGTTTAAAGTGTAAGCAATTGCATTTGCACTAATTGTAGAACAAATGAAGAATGCTGCAGCAACAATAAGAGCAAAAGGAGTATTAATCACCAGTGCAATAAGTGCAGAAACACCAAAACCTATAACATTAATGTATAATAGTCTTTCAGCTCTGTTTTTAGTTATTAATGCCCTTAATGCAACAAATATTAATATCACACCAATTATTTCAACATACATATATAATCACTCACGAGCATGCCTATTAAATTTATCGGCTATTTTTCCAAGAACAATAGAAGCCCTGACCTGATCAATGCCCTGAACAGTTAAAATCGCAATAACCATACCTACAATAAACATTTCAGCAGTCAGACCGACAAAGGAAAAAATAAAAATAAGCACAGTAGCACTTAAACAGCCGACAGTTCCAGCATAACCTGGATCAGCACATAGTCTATTACCAATGAAAACGAAAAACGCCGCAATAATTCCTCCAGGAATACCCAGGACCAAAAAGCCTATAGCAGCTAATAAAGTACCTGCAGATGCATCAGGAGAACATAAAACATTTCCCTGGAAAAATCCACCAGCAATATCACCATTTCTTTTCTTAATCGCCTCGCCAACAAGCCTGGCTCCTTTAACACCAGGCTGCTGCGGAAGTCCAAAATATGTATCGATAATCACAAAATTCAACCAGCAAATGACTGCTGCAAGAATAATGCCAATAATCTCATTCATTTACATCCTCCCCCATATCCGGAGACGGAAAAACGAAATAAAAGAAATATTTAACGAAAACTCCAGAGAAAATTCCAATAATCATAGCTAATAAAAGACCATTATATGCGAAAGTGTAATTTAAAACCAAAAATAATGATAAAATACCAACAGCAATAATTGGGGTTGGATAAACGGCACTTACATCGAAGGAATACCTGTAAGGTTTACTCGGTAATAATGGAACTCTTAAAATTAAAGCTACAAGAACGGATATAACAATAGCTACAATGTACGCTAAAACTATATCGAAATAACCTATGGTTATATTGGCAAAACCATAAACACCAGGGTTTACAGCATTATAAACTAACCCAAACATATTAAGACTCCCTTTTTATTATTATAATATACTTATTTATAATCAAAAAAATATATAAATGTTATTACTTAGAAATAATACTAAAAGATTAGCTAATAATTAAATTAAATAGGAATAATTGTAAGTGATTTGATGAAAGGAAAAAACATACTTGTAACGGGCGGTCTTGGCTTTATAGGGTCACATATTGTAGATGAACTAATAAATGACAATGAAATTATAATAATTGACAATAAGTCCACAGGTAAAATTGAAAATCTGAAATATCCAAATCATGAAAATATGACTTTAATCGAAAAGGATTTGAATGACTGTGACTTAAATGAAATACTTAAAGAGGTTGATTATGTATTCCACTTGGCAGCAATGGCAAGTGTTCCGTTAAGTGTGGATGACCCGATAAGATGCAACAAACAGAATGTGGATGCAACAGTAAAGCTGCTGAACGGATGCAGAAACAACAATGTTAAAAAAATCGTGTTTTCATCATCATCAGCAGTTTATGGAAATAATGAAAATATGCCGCTTAAAGAAACAGAACCTCTAAACCCGACATCACCATATGCAGCATCTAAAGCAAGCTGTGAATTATATTTAAAAACATTTTATGAATCATACGGATTGAATTACACAATATTGCGATACTTCAATGTATTCGGTCCAAAACAGGATAAGAATTCACAGTATGCAGCAGTGATTCCAAATTTCATAAGTGCATTGCTTGAAGGCACACAGCCGGTAATATACGGAGACGGAGAACAGACAAGAGATTTTGTATTTGTTAAAGACATAGTTCAGGCAAATATACATTCTGCAGAATCTGATTACAACGGAATAGTTAATGTAGCATCTGGCAGAAAAATAACCATAAACAGGTTATATGAAGTGGTCAGGCAAACTTTAGATTATGATGTTGATGCCGAATACCTGCCTGAACGAAAGGGAGATATAAAGCATTCTCTTGCAGATGTAGGCAATATGGAAAAAATCAACTACAAAATTGACTTTGAAAACTTTGAAAATCAATTGAAAGAAACAATAAACTGGTTTAAAACCCAGTTATAAAATTTTTATAAAAAAAGGAATCAGTGGAATCCGCATCCACTGCATGTTTCACATTTTTCTTCTTCTAAAGGATCGTACTGTTTATCTTCCCTCAGGGTTGCAGAGATAAAATACTGATCAAACTCATCTTTATTTTTTAAAACAGGAGAAATTCCCTTAAATTCACATCGGATATTACCGGTTCCACCAATATCAACAAGAATAGGTTCACCTAACTTGAATCTTTTAAAATAATCTTCAATTTCATCCTTTAACTCACCAGGTATTCTGAAATTAAAGGATAAAATGTTATTCTCCTTCATTTTTAAACCGACATATTTCTGATCAATTTCAAAATTCAAACCTAACTGTTTTTTAAATACAATGGTATTTCCAATATCTGAAGCTGACATTAATAACTAACTCCTCACAATTCATTCGATATATAACTATTGACACTTGTTCCTTATAACTGTATAACTTTCACAAAAATCCTAGATTAAAACAATTAAAAATTAAATTCATGAGTTAAATTAAAAAAATAAGAAAAAAAATAATTTTTAAATTTCAAATATAATGGATTATGCAGTGACAGTAATTTTATTGGCAACAGAATACTCATCCCATGATGAAGTGATGATATACTTACCCCTGCCTAAATTGATATTCAATGCATCTATTCCATTAGAAGCCACTGTACGGGTGTAGAACTTTCCGTTAATATTAAATGTTACAATTTCACCCGGAGCAATATCTCCTTTTTCATCCAGAACTATGACTTTAAACTTGCCGCCACTGTTCTGCTTCATCGACAAATCATTAGTTATTATCCAAGTCAGAATAAATATATCATTGGAGACATATGCACCATTATATCCTGAAGTGATAATGTAATTTCCAGGAGCCAGATTAATGGATAATCTTGCAGTACCGTTTTCATCGGTCGGGCGGTCATAAATTCTGCCGTTAATATTGAAACTCACTTTGGCATTTCCAAGAAAATTATCCTGACCGTCAAGCAGCCTGACAGAAAACTGACTTGCATTTATATAATATTTTACCAAATCAAAGTTATCAACAATTACCGGTTTAACTTCAATTGAATTAGCAAGTTTTTCACCGGTTGCCGAGTTAATGGAAGTGATAATATAATTATCAGGACCCAAATTAATGTTTAATTTAGCAGTCCCATTATTGTCTGTAGTACGGGTGTAGAATATACCGTTAACATTAAACTGGATTTTGGAATTTTTCAAGACATTACCTTTTTTATCCAGAAATGAAGCATAAAATTGGGTGTTATTTTTATAGTATTTTACAATATCCTCAGCAAAAACCGTTGGTCTGATAATAATCTTTGCAGTACTTTGATTTTTACCCAGTAATCCGTCATATAATACAACAGCTTCGTACTCGCCGCTACCCAGATTAACAGGCATTGAAACCAGCCCTCCATCCTGAACCGTACGTACATATGATTTGGTATTAAGAAGAACAGATACATTTTCACCGGTCAGCGAAGTACCATACCTGTCAGTTAAATGAATAACAAGATTTTTTGATGCTCCATAATATTTGTCAACATCCTCTGCTGAGAGAACAACACTATAATCGGTTGCATAATATCCTGCATCAATTTCTTCATTTATTCCATGAATATAAGTGTGAATAATGATTTCCTATGGTTTTCGCCTTTAAGGTAAGATGGATATCCGTTAATCCTCCGCCTTCCGCTAATTTACACAACACTGCATGATTTGGCGAATCATAAGTAAAGCTTCCTGAAGACATAGCTGCATTTACAAAATCAGCATCATTGCCAATCCGAAAAACAATAGTCCTGTCGGAGATAAGATTTTTAACTCTGTAGGATACATCGAAGTTCTTCTCAACAATAACATATCTCGGACAGTTAAGCACCTGAAGACACTTGCCAAAGTACTGACTTTCAAAAATATGATTTCCAAGATATAATTTTCCGGGATTCTGCAGAATGGAAGACGGAGGAAAATACTGTCCCTTAAACCAGACATGAGTAACAATACCTGCCGTATTTAAACCTACATTACGTCCGTTATCATTGGTTGCAAAAGCATCAACTCCCCAGAAAACACCATTGAGTGTTTCATGAGGTTTATAATCATAAGTCACAAGGTCTCTTCTGTTAAAACCTGAACTCACATATGAACATATAATGATAATTGCATCAACTGGATTTGATGCATACTTCCTGTAGTCACCGGTATACCAGCTTGAAGAGTAATGGGAACTACCAAAAACTGTCCCGGCTGTAAAGTTCCGGTAAGGTAAGTATTATGAAATGCAATTCCGTATCTTCCGTCGGGAGCTTTGACAACAAAATGACCGTAACCGTAAGGTGAAAGAATGCTCCTTATCTGGTCAAGATAAACCGGAGAAATATCATTGGTAGTGATGATTGTTGCAGCTATCTGCTCGATGGATCTGCTGCTTGAATTGAACTGGCTTCCGCCCTGACTGGCTACCCATCAGTTTTCCGTGATTATACCATGAAAGAAATATGAGTTGGTATTATCAATTTCCTGTTTAAGAATATTCATACCGTACCAGTTCTGAGAAACAGCCTGTACACCAAAGCCGTTTAAAGGAGAATCCTGTCTATATCCATATACCATTTCACCGTTTTCCTGAATAAGAAAAGAACAGCATTCGGAATCTGATTTATTAACAGTTTCAGTGTCTGAAGATATGTCTGGCACTTCATCAGCAACAACATCAGCTGATGGCTGTTCAGCCTCGTTTAAAACTGTAGAATCATCAGAATCAATATCTTCCCCACAAACTGCCAAAACACAAAATATTAAACAAAAAATCATGATTATTGAAAAAAATATATTCTTATTTAACATGATTAACGATATTTGTTAATTTTATATAAAAAATTTGTTATAAAACGGTACATAAACATTTCCAAATGTATTATTAAAGATGATAGACATAATAACAGTAAAGAACAGGAAGTGAGGATAACTATGAAAAAATATCATGAAAGAACATTAGAAGTCCATGCAGGAGAGAAAGCAGATTCGGTAACAGGTGCAAGAGCAACACCAATATACCATACAAGCTCATATGCATTTGAAAGTGCAGATAAAGCTAAAAAATTATATGCACTGGAAGAAGAGGGACATATTTATACAAGAATTTCAAATCCAACCTCAGAAGTTTTGGAAAAACGTGTTGCAGCAATAGAAAATGGAGTGGCCGCACTGACTCAGTCGACAGGAATGAGTGCAATATTACTGGCCATACTGAATATTGCAGGAAACGGAGATGAAATAGTATCATCCAATAACCTCTACGGCGGAACATACACATTATTTAAAAATACAATGCCAAACTGGGGTATTAAAGTTAATTTTGTAGACACACATGACTTGGATGCCTACAGGAAAGCTATTAATGAAAATACAAAGGCAATATACTGTGAATCAATTGGAAACCCTCAGCTTGACATTCCTGATTTCGAAGCATTGGCAGAAATAGCACATGAAAATAACATTCCCCTAATTGTAGATAATACTTCAGCTATTACGATGGTTAAACCAATTGACCATGGAGCAGACATTGTAGTTCACTCAGCAACAAAATTCCTGTCCGGAAACGGAACCAGTATGGGAGGTATGATTGTGGACGGGGGAAAATTTGACTGGACAAACGGCAAATTCCCCATGTTTACAGAGCCTGATGAATCATACCACGGCCTGATTTACAGTGAAGCATTCGGAAACAAAGCATACATTATGAAAGCAAGAGCACATCTGATGAAAGATTTGGGAACTGTAATGAGCCCCCTTAATGCATTTCTTATTATTCAAAGCTGCATGACATTAAGTCTTCGTGTTAACCAGCACTGTGCAAATGCCCTTGAAATAGCAGAATTTCTAAAAAATCATGATGCAGTATCATGGGTTAACTATCCAGGACTTGAAGACAATGAAAATCACGAAATGGCAGAAAAATACCTGAACGGCAATTACGGTTGTATTGTAAGTTTCGGTATTAAAGGAGGAATCGAAGAAGGCAAAAAATTCATAGAAAGCGTTGAACTTTTAAGCCATGTTGCCAATATTGCCGATTCAAAAACACTTGTTATACATCCAGCAAGCACAACACACTCAAATATGACTGAAGAAGAGCAGTTAGCTAGTGGAATTACACCTGATTTCATCAGAATGTCCGTGGGTATAGAAGATGTTCGTGATTTAATAGAAGATATCGACCAGGCATTAAAAAAAGCTATTAAAACATAATCTTATAAATTTTAAGGACACGAATCATTAACCAATTCACCAATTTCAAGACATTAAAAAATCAATTAGAAAGTTTGAGCGGTTAATCCTTTCAAACAGTAATTAAAAAAAAAACATATACACTATTTTA